>CAIXUF010000995.1 GCA_903922535.1 Candidatus Hydrogenedentota bacterium | reverse complement strand
CCGCCTCATCGCCCGACGCCCCGCCCAGCAGATACCTCTCCAAATGCAGCCGCGCCTCCGCAAGGTTCCCCGCCTCCACGCACAGCACGCCTATATGGTATTCCGCCAAATCTCCCGGGACCAGTGCCGCGCTTTCATCGTAGGCGGCCCGCGCCCCCTGGGCGTCTCCCCGCTCCTGCGCAACGCGCCCCGCACAGTACAGCAGATCCGCCCGCTCTTGCGGCACACCACCGCCGTCTCCCAGGGCTTCACGCCAGCGCCGCACCGCGGACTGCGCCTCGTCCAAGCGTCTGAGGTGCAGCAGCGCCTCCACCAGTGCGTGTGCCCCCCCAAAGTTGGGGGCACTCCCGGAGACCGCCGCGGACAGCGTGTCCGCCGCATCCCTGACCCGTCCCTGCTTCCATAACAGCAGGCCTTTCAGCGTCAGCGCCCGGCTTTTGTCCGGCGCATAACTGAAACCGGCGTGAAACGCCCTGTCATACAAAGCCAGCGCCCTGTCCGGCTCACCCGCATTGCCCATCCGCTCCGCCTCGCCCACAAACAGCCGCGACACCCCGTTGTCGCCCTGCGCAAGCAGAGCCACACCATAATGCGCGTAAAGCACCAGTCCCGCCGTTGCGGCAAGTCCCCCGGCAAGGGCCAGCAGGCTCGCCCGGAGAAACACGCCGTGCGGTGTTTGGGAATGGGCGTTCATGGAGAGACTCCCGCCGCGGAAGCCTGCAAGCGTTCCAGGACGCGGGCATATTCTTCCGCAACACGGCCGTATTCCGGCGCATTCTTCGGAACACGCTGAAGCAGCAGCTTGTACACGAACTGAGCTTCCTTGTCCATGCCTGTTTCCGACAACCGCTGTGCCAGATTCCACTGCACATCCATCCGGCCCGGCGCCGTCTGCACCGCCTCGCGGGCCGCAGCGAGCGCCTCGTCCTTGCGGGAAAGCGATGCGAGCGCCCGGGACCGGAGCAAATGGAGTGCCGCCCGGGCTTCCGGTTCCGCGGCCGGCAGCGCTTCCGCGCAGGCGGCCTCTGTTTCGGGCCACATCTCCGCCGCACCGTACAGGCTGGCGCAGCCGCCAATGATCCGGGCTGCCTCGGTGGGTGTCGCCCCGCTTGCTGCCACGGCGTTCTTCAAAAGCGGCGCGGCCCAGGCGAACTCCCGTTTGACGCGATCCTGTGCGTTGGGACCTCCCAGACAGACCGCCCGGTTCGAGAATTCCTCCGCCACCTGAACCAACCTCTCCGCATCGGGCGGCGCTTCGGCACAAACCGCATCCACCAAGGCGGGCACGGAGGCGCCCGGCATCCCGGCAAGCAGGCGTTTCCGTTCAGAACACAGCACTGCCCGCAAACGAGTCTGCCCGTCTGGAACCTCCGCCAGCAGTCCCCAGGCACCGGGTTCACCAGGGAGCAGGTTGACAACATCACGCGCCACGGCCAGGGGCATGCCCGAACAACCGGAATGCATCCGGGCCAGCCACCACGCCGCCCGAAGAAAAGCCGCGAGGTCGGATTGGCCCAGTTTGAGCGCCGCGTAGGCGCGGGAAACGGCATCAAGCAACACCGGGCTGTCCGGAATGGCTTGATGCAAGGTCTCCACCAGGGTCCAGGTGTCAGGCGCCGCCGGTGCCAGATCGAGCGCGCGGCCGATGCAATCGGCCGCCTCGTCCGGACGTCCGCCCCGCAGCGCGGCGCGCGCCAGCGTGCGATACACGGGAACCGTATCCACCACGCCGCATTGAAGCGCGGCATGGGCCTCCTCAACAGCCTGCCCTTCCTGCACTGTGCCGTCCATGCCCAACTGCCGGGCCATTTCAGCGCGCAGGTCGGCAATGCGCCACAGCGCATCATGCGGCGCGGCCAACGGGGGACACAGATCCCGTGCCCGTTCAGCCGCAAGCCCGGCACGCTGCAGCAGGAAGCCTGTGCCTGGCCAATCGCCCCTTCCAGCGCGTTCCGCGGCCTGTCCGTGCAGCGCCTTGGCCAGGTCTGCCAGCACGTTCGGGTTGGCGGGGTATTTCGCCAATGCCCCCGCAAAGGCCTCTTCGGCCGCCGCAAAATGGCCCGCAACCAGGCACGCGCGCCCCAGGAACTCGGGAAAACGCGGATCGTCGGGGAAGTTTCGGCGGTCCATCAGGCCATGCTGCAGCAAGGCGTTTCTCAACGAGGAGAACTTCGCATTGCCGGAAGCCGCCGAACCCAGTTGCCCCAGCATGCCCAGATCGCTCAATGCCGCCGTGTCCGCGCGAAAACGTACCAGGGCCCCCGTCAGCACTGCAACCGCAAGCGCCATCACGAGAAGCTTCCCGGCAAACACCGGGAACGGACTGCGCACCGGAGCGGGGGAGAGGATCCCCCCGATCACACCGTCGAGCGCGCCGAGCAGCACAAAGAACAGTCCCGCCGAGACGGGCACGTGCAGATTGAACCCAAACAGCCCGTCCACCCCCATGGCAAAGGCGCAAAGCGCCACCGCCAAACCAAAACGTCTCAGGCCGGGCGTTGCCCCGCCCCCTGCCAGCCGCAGTCCTGCCAACAAGGCCCAGGAGAAAAGAAGGAAATGGAGAAACAGGCCCGGAAGCCCTTCTTCAGCGCCCGCTTCGAGAAACTCGCAGTGCACATGATCGTTCCTGAGTCCCCGCAGGGCGTACCACCGCTGCTCGAAGGGACTCCACCACCCCGCCACCAGGCGTTCGTAATTGCCCGGTCCCACCCCTGTCAGCGGATGGGCAAGAACCATGCGCGACGCGCCATGGGCGCTGTTGTAGCGCAGCACCAGCGAACTGTCCGAAACGGGCAGCCAGGTGGCATGGGTGGCCCGGTACGCCGAAAGGGCGCCGACCGTCATGACCAGTCCCATGAGGACCGTCAACACAAGCGTCAAGGGCACACGGCCCGAACGCGCGCCGCGCATGCGACCAGCCAGTGACCACGCGCCGAACAACACCAACGCCGCCACCAGCGCGACGGGACCGCCGCGCATCCCCGTAAACCACAGGTGGATCGCCATGATCAGCGCGGCGGCAAATGCGGGAATGCGGAATCGTGGGCGTGACGCCAGTGCAAGGGCCAGAATGATGCCCGGCACCAGTGCATGGCCCGCAAAATTGGGATTGCCAAAAGTGGAGGGCAGCCCCCGGTATTCGACCGTGGTGGTCGAGGACCAAGGAAAGGGATCCCAGCCGGTGAGTTGAAAAAAGCCGTACAGGCTGGCAACGGTCAGCGCGGCCACCACCACCGCCACGAGCCGCCAGGCATGTTCCGAATCCGCGAAAGCCCTGCGCGCGGCCAACGCAACCAGCACCCAGGCGGTCGGCAGCACAAGCGACCAAAGACTGTTCTCCGGAAGGCTGGAACCAAGCCCGCAAACGGTCTGCCAGCCCAGCCAAAGCCCAAGCAAACCACACAATCCCGCACCACGGGAACTGCCCGCACCGGGAGCGCCCGTCATTTCCGCGAAAGCGGGAACGGCTGTCTTTCCGGTTCCAAAAAACGCCAGCACCGCACAGCAAAGCGCCAGGATCGCCGTAACCACCAGCTTCGGTGCTTCGCAGGGATTGACCGTGTAGGGCCAGAGCGCCAGCACAAAAACAGGCACCCAGCCATAAAACAGGACACGCTCCGCAAACCGGGCACCACTATTCGTTGAGGATTCCATACGGTTTTGATTGTCGCATTACTGCCGCGACGCCCTCAAGCGGCAGGCGTGCAGAATGCGCCGCGAACAGGGAGGGCGCAATGCCACATGCATCATCCCGGCACGCAATGGTATGATCATGCTAGGCAGACCACAAAGAATTGCGGACGCATGGCACTCGGCGATCACATAAAGACAAAACGGGCCCGCGGCCTTTACACCCACCATGGCATCGACATGGGGGACGGAACCGTCGTTCATTTCTCGGGCGACCCGATAAACCATCGGAATGCCCTCGTATGCCGGGTCTCCATGGACGAGTTTCTTCGGGGCAGCACCATGATTGTGGTTAAGCACCGGGAACCTGTGTTGTCTGGAGAAGAGACCGCGCGCATCGCCGAAAGCATGATCGGCGCGCGCGGCTACCATCCGCTCGTCAACAACTGCGAACATTTCACCACCTACTGCAAAACGGGCCGCAAGGACAGCGCACAGGCCCGCCGCCTCATCGGGGCGGCGCTTATGGCGGGGATGACGGCGCTGGCCGTCGGCGTCCACGCGGTGCGCCAAATCAGGGCCCGCAACGGCCAACAGGGCGCGGCGTCACTTGCCCGCACATTGCAGCAACCGAAAAGAAGGCAAAAACGCACATGATTGACACCCTGAACCGCGACGAACGCGTGGCCATGATGGAACTGCTGGTGTACCTGGCCAAGACCGACGGAAAGATAAACGAGATAAGCCAGGAAGTGCTTCGCGAATATGCCGAACTGCTGGAAGTCGACCCTGACGAGATCGACAATGATCTGACCCCGGAAGAACTCGT
>CAIXUF010000994.1 GCA_903922535.1 Candidatus Hydrogenedentota bacterium | reverse complement strand
TGATATGTATTGGTGGTCATCGAGGTGACATGGAGTTGGTTGCCGTTCAACTGCATTGACGTCGCATTGAGCGGCCATGAACTGGCCAGTTGTGGCGTGGCGGGGGCGGTGATGTCGATCAGATAGATTCGCTGCGCATCATCCGATTCGGGACAGGCGGCCAGCGCCAGCAGCGTGTCGGAGGCCGTCATGCCGGACTGCATGCCCACCGCCTTGGTGGGCAGCGTCAGGGTGGCCAGCAACTGCGGGTTGTCCGTGTCGGTGGCGTCATGGACCGTCAGGCTGTGCGCACTCTGTATGAACAGCCGGTTGCCATGCACAGTCATGCGTTCGCCGCCCAGTCCCGGCAGTTCCTTGGTCTTGACCAGCGCCAGAATGTCCGCCGCCTGCGCCCCGGCGGACACCGCCAAGAGCGCGGCCAGCAACAAGACCGCAGCCCCGCCAATCTTGCCAAAGCGAACATTGCTTCCTTCCATCGCGGCACCTCCTTCTATGAATGCTTGCCGAAACTCCTCGGGCCAGTATAGATCGAACTCCTGAAAAATGCATCCGGAATCCCGCTGTGCTCCCCGGTCTTGACGCATGCCTGCAAAACGCGAACCGTAACGGTTTTCGGGGGAAAAGGGGCGTGGACTGCCGCCGGGAGCCTTCCGCCGTGTGCTTTTTGCCGGGTTGGCCGTCCTGATGGCCCGTCCGCGCAGGCTGAGCGGTGAAGGTCGCGTTGGAACCTGTGCGCGGGCGTTTAGCGCCGTCGCATCGCTCCGAAAAATGGCGTATCCCGCCCTGTCTCGTGCTAAACTGTGCCGCCTATGGACCGTCTCGGCGAGATTCTTAAACAATACTGGGGATACGACCGTTTCCTGCCCCTCCAGCGCGAGGCCATGCAGTGCGCGCTGGACCGGCGCGACGCGCTGGTCGTGCTGCCCACTGGCGGCGGCAAATCACTGTGCTTCCAGGCGCCGGCGCTGGCTGTCGACGGCATGGCCGTGGTCGTCTCGCCGCTCCTTTCCCTCATGAAAGACCAGGTGGACGCTCTGCGCACCGCCGGCGTCAGCGCCGCCAAGATCGACAGCACCATGAACGCGCGCGACCGCATGGCCGTGCACAATGCCATCCAGGAGCGCATCCTGAAACTGCTCTATGTGTCTCCCGAGCGCATGGTCCAGCCCGCGTTCATAGAATACCTGAAGAGCGCCGGCGTTTCCTTTCTGGTGGTCGATGAGGCGCACTGCATCAGCCACTGGGGCCACGATTTCCGCCCCGAATACCGGCTGCTGAAACAGCTCCGCGCAGCCTTTCCCGACACCTCCATGCACGCCTTCACCGCCACCGCCACCGAACTGGTGCGCACCGACATCATCCAGGAATTGGGCCTGCGCGATCCCGCCGTGCTGATTGGCTCCTTTGACCGGCCCAACCTGCGCTACCGCGTGCAGAAGCGGGCGGATCTCTTCAAGCAGGTGTGCGAACTGATCGACGCGCACCCCGGCGAGTCCGGAATCATATACTGCATTCGCCGCGACGACGTGGATGATTTGTGCAAGAAGCTGACGAAGGCCGGATACAAGGCGCTGCCCTATCATGCGGGCATGGACGAGGTCGACAGGAAGCAAAACCAGGAGGCCTTCACCAACGACACGACCGACATCATCGTGGCCACCGTCGCCTTCGGCATGGGCATAGACAAGTCCAACGTCCGTTATGTGATCCACGCCGCCATGCCCAAGTCGGTCGAGCACTACCAGCAGGAAACCGGCCGCGCCGGCCGCGACGGGCTGGAGGCCGACTGCTCGTTGCTCTATTCCTACGCGGATTTCCGATTGTGGAGCAGCATTATCGAGAAGAACGAGTCCGAGGGCACGGAAGTGGCCCTGAAGAAGCTTCAGGACATGGCCCAATACTGCGATCAGCCCGCCTGCCGTCACAAGGCGCTCGTCGAGTATTTCGGTGAACCCTATCCGGACCGTTCCTGCGGGGCATGTGACGTGTGTCTTGGCAATGTCGAAACGCGCGACGATGCCCAGCAGGTCGGCCGGTGCGTCCTTGCCGCCGTGCTGGACCTGGAGGGCATGGCCGGGCCAAGCTACACCACGCTCATCCTCACCGGCAGCCGGGAAGAGCGCGTCATCAACAAGAGACACGATCACCTCCCGTCCTTCGGCTTGCTCAACGCCCATGACGCGCGCTCTGTGCGCGACTGGATTGAGCAGTTGGTGCACCAGGGCTATCTGGCCAAGACGGGCGAATACAACATCCTCAGCCTGACGTCCAAGGGATTCGCGTTGAACCGGGGCGGGGAAACCCCGGTTTTGACCGACAGGCAACCCCGCCGCGAACGCAAGGAACGGATACCCAAATCCGAGCGCCGCACGGCGGCGGACAAGGCGCAACCGGCCGACCTGGCCCCCTTCGACCCGTCGCTGTTCCAGGTGCTGCGCCAGGTGCGCCGCGGCAAGGCCGAGGAACTGGGCGTGCCGCCTTTTGTGGTCTTTGGCGACGCCGTCCTGCGCGACATGGCCCGCCGCAAGCCTTTGACCTGCGCCGCGTTTCTCGAAGTTCAGGGCGTGGGCCAGCGCAAGTGCGACGCCTTTGGCGATGAGTTTATCGCTGTCATCCAGCGCTATTGCGAAGAGCAGACGGGGAGTATTTGAGAGTTGAAATATGAAATAAAGAATTAATTGACCTCAAAGAACGCATAGAACGCAAAGAAAGTGGTTTCGTATGAGTGAACTTGTTTACAGCTTTGCCTCGCTCGCTGCACGGACGGCGAATGGCAAGACTTGCCTGGATGGTATGAAGGTTTTGGCGGAAATCATGCATCCGCGCGGTGTGCCCGTCACGTGGATCGTCAGCCCCGAGTCCGCCGTCCTCGCGGCGGACACGCTCACGGCATGGCATATCGCCCACGGCGACGAGGTCGGCGTCGAACTGCCCATACTCGAAGGAACCTACACCGAGAAAGCGCAGTTCCTCAAAGACCGCCGAGGCAAGGTGCAACAGGCGCTGCCCTGGGCGGAGGCAATCATTGCCGGAAACGTGCATTGCGATCCCGACATCGTGAGGCTGTTGGATGCCGCGGGCTTTGAGGGCGTGTGGGGTTTCTGCTGGGAGCAGATTGAGGTGGACGACATCACCGACCGGGGCTGTCCATGGGGCTTCTTCTACATGGACCCGGCGGACCGTCTCAAGCCCGCCGCGCACCGCAGTGTGGTCGCGGTGCCCTGGCTCACGCACGACCTGCTCAAGACCTACCATTGCGGCTATGCCCCGGTCTATACCAACGATCCCAACGATGTCGCCCGCGCGTCCATCTGCGCCTGGGAGGACAGCGCCTACTGGGACGCCTTTGCGGACAGCTACCACCGCAACACCC
>CAIXUF010000993.1 GCA_903922535.1 Candidatus Hydrogenedentota bacterium | reverse complement strand
GACATGCCGGTGTATTACCTTTCCGACCTGGTGGGCCTGGCCCTGGGTCTGAGTGAACGGGAGCTTGCGGTGGACCGGCACTTTGTGCGCGCCGGTGCCCATGCGGCCCCCAAAGTCGTCGCATAAAAAGTGTAGGCGGACCAAACGTTCGTCGAAGGATAGTGTATGGCGAGAATAGGCGTATTCATCTGCTGGTGCGGCGAAAATATCGCCCGAACCGTGGACGTGAAAAAGGCCACCGAGGAAGTCGAGAAAATCCCCGGTGTGCGCTTCGCTATCGACTACAAGTACATGTGCTCCGACCCGGGCCAGACGATGGTCCGCGACAAGATCATCTCCGAGCGGCTTCAGGGGCTGGTCATCGCGTCCTGCTCGCCGCACATGCACATGAAGACCTTTCGCGCCGCAGCCAAGGCCGCGGGGTTGAACCCGTACCTGGTCGAAATGGCCAACATCCGCGAGCAGTGCTCGTGGGTACACCAGAACCGCGACGAGGCCACCGCCAAGGCGGTGGAACTCATCCGGCTGGCCGTGGGCAAGGTCATCCAGGACAAGCCGCTGGACGCCATCAAGGTGCCGCTGACCAAGCGCGCGCTGGTGATTGGCGCGGGCGTGGCGGGCATCCAGGCGTCGCTCGACATTGCCGAGGCGGGCCATGAGGTGGTGCTGGTGGAGCGCGAACCGTCCATCGGCGGCAAGATGGCGGGCCTCTCAGAGACCTTCCCAACCCTGGACTGCTCACAGTGCATTTTGACCCCGCGCATGGTGGAGACCGGCCAGCATCCGAACATCAAGCTGTACACCTGGTCGGAAGTCGAGTCCGTGGAGGGCTCGGTGGGCAATTTCACCGTGACCATCCGGAAGAAGGCCCGCTACATAGACATGTCCAAATGCACCGGTTGCGGCGAATGCTGGAACAAGTGCCCCATGTCGAAAACGCCGAGCGAGTTCGACTACGGTCTTTCCAAGCGCAAGGCCATTTATTTGCCGTTCCCGCAGGCGGTGCCCGCGCGGCCGGTCATTGACAAGAATGCCTGCACCAAGCTGAAGACCGGCAAGTGCGGCATCTGCGCCAAGTTCTGCGTCGCCGGCGCCATCAACTACGAGGATCAGGACGAACTGATCACCGAGCAGGTCGGTGCCATCGTGGTGGCCACGGGCTACAAGCTCTACAGCATCGGCCAGGAACAGGAAAACAAGAAATACACCGGCTACGGCGAGTACGGCTACGGCAAGTATCCCGACGTGATTGACGCACTCCAGTTCGAGCGACTCTCCTCGGCCTCCGGCCCCACCGGCGGGGAAATCAGGCGTCCCTCCGACGGCGCCGTGCCGAAGTCGGTCGTGTTCATTGCCTGCGTCGGCTCACGCGACCCCGCCAAGGGCGTGTCCTACTGCTCCAAGATCTGCTGCATGTACACCGCCAAGCACACCATGCTCTACAAGCACAAGGTGCACGAGGGCACGGCGCATGTGTTCTACATGGACATCCGCGCTGGGGGCAAGGGCTACGACGAGTTTGTGCGGCGTGCCATCGAGAAGGACGGCGCAAAGTACTACCGCGGCCGCGTGTCGAAGATTACCGAGGAAAACGGCAAGCTGATCGTGCGCGCCGCCGACACCCTCTCCGGTACGCCCGTGACCATTGAGGCCGACATGGTGGTGCTGGCCTCGGCCATGCTTCCCGCCACCGGTGCGACGGAACTGGCGCAGAAGCTCAAGGTCGGCTACGACGAGTACGGATTCCTGTCCGAGTCCCACCCCAAGCTGCGGCCCGTGGAAACCAACTCGGCCGGCGTGTTCATCTGCGGCGCCTGTCATGGACCCAAAGACATTCCCGAAGCGGTGGCGCAGGCCTCAGCGGCGGCCGGCAAGGTGCAGGTGATGTTCGCCCGGAACGAACTGACCCGCGATCCCGAGATTGCCCGGATTAACGAGCAGAACTGCGCGGCCTGCTATGCCTGCGTGCGCACCTGCCCCTACAACGCCATCGAAAAGGCGGAAATCCGCGACCGCCAGGGGAACCTGGTGAAGATGACCGCGCGGGTCAATCCCGGCCTGTGCATGGGCTGCGGCACCTGTGTGGCGGTGTGCCCCTCCAAGAGCGCGGACATCGACGGCTTCAGCGAATCGCAAATATACGAAATGATCAAGAACCTTTGACGGTCCTAAGGCGATGAAATGAGCGACACAGAAAAGACAGCGTTTGAACCCAAGATAGTGGCCTATGTGTGCAACTGGTGCACCTATTTGGGCGCGGACCTTGCCGGAACCAACCGGCTGGAGTACCCGTCCAACGTGCGCATCGTCCGGCTTCCGTGCACGGGCCGCATTGACTTCAACCTGATCATCAAGGCCTTCGAAATGGGCGCGGACATGGTGGTCGTCTCCGGCTGCCATCCGGGCGACTGCCACTACACTGCGGGCAACTACCATGCGCGCCGCCGCTGGACCCTGTTTCGCGACCTGCTGGAGACCATGGGCATCGACTTGAACCGGATTCATTTCGCCTGGATATCCGCCGCCGAAGGCAAGAAATTCGCCGAATTCATCACGGAAATAACCGACAAGGCACGGCAGCTTGGTCCCTACCATGCGTACCGTGAAATATGCGAGTAGCCAATGATTGAAGAACTTCGCCAAACCTGCCGGAAGCTGCTGGAAGACGGCACCGTAAACGTGGTCATCGCGTACGGGCAATCCAATCCCGAAGGCCCCGTTCACCCGATCTTTGTCACCAAGGCCGACGACGTGCAGAAGATCGTGTGGAACAAGCAGTGCTTCGCCAACCTGACCACCTACCTGACCCGCAAGGAGGTCAAGGCGCTGGGCAAAATCGCCGTTCTCGTGAAGGGCTGCGACGCGCGTTCCCTGGT
>CAIXUF010000992.1 GCA_903922535.1 Candidatus Hydrogenedentota bacterium | reverse complement strand
TCCTGCTTGGTCAGTGGCACCAACGGGGGCATTTCGGTCGCGGATGGCGGCGGGGCCTGCTGGTCGGCGGCAGCCTCAGCCTTTCTTCCCACGCCTTCCTGCACCGGTTCCGGCGCGGCCAATGCCGGTGGCGCGGCCTTGGCCGCTTCGGCAGGCATTACCTGCACTCTGTACGGCTGCTCCTCCTTGTCCTTCAATGCGTCGGCATTGCCGGGGGACGCTGCCTTGTTCATGGACAACATCATGTTTGACCGGTTTGCCGTGTTCATGGTCGACCACAGGAAGAATCCGGCCAGCAGCGTTGCGGCCGCGGCGAGCGGCCAGAACACGCTGCGCCGGTTGGCCTGGGTGAACATGCGCAACTTCACGGGGCGCTGCGGCGGTTCCGATTCAGTCATGCTTTCGCGCCGCGCAATGGCATTGCGCACGCCCTCGGCAAAGCCTTCGGGGGCCGTTTCCCGCGGCAGTTCGGCATAGAGGGCGTCCACACGGAGCAGCCGTCCGTATTCGGCCGACAGCGCGGGGTCTTTTTCGATGGCCTCTTCCAACTCACGCCGCCGATCATCGTCCAGCGCGCCGTCCATGAGCGCGGACAGGTCGTCGCGAATGTTGTCGTTGTCGTTCATGCCGCATCTCCGCCGATCACGCCGCGCCGTTCCAGGCATTCCGCCAAGCGCCGCCGCGCGTCATTCAGCCGCGATTTCACTGTGCCTCTCGGGCATTCCATCGCGTCCGCGATCTCGTCATAGGCCAGGCCTTCAAACACGCGCAACGCGAACGCGCCGCGCAGCGTTTCGGGCAGATGTTCCAGGCACGCCGCCAGCGCTGTCTCCAGTTCTCCGCGTTCGGCCACGGCGCGGGGGCAGTCCGCCGTGGTGGCGGCAGGCACCGCGCCCGGAGCATCGGCTTCCAGACTGTCCAGCGACACGCCGCGATCACGCCCCCGGCGGGTGCGGTCACGTAGCCGGTTACGGGCCAAGTTCAACGCAATACCGTAAACCCAGGTGGAGAACCGCGCCTCGGCGCGGAACCCGTCGATGCCGCGATAGGCCCGCACGAAGGTGTCCTGCGCCACGTCGAGCGCGTCCTCGCGGTTGCCGAGCATCCGCCAGAGCAGCCCGTAGATCCGGTCCTGGTTACGGCGGACAAGCGCGTCAAAGGCTGCCTCGTCGCCCGCGCGGAACCGCTCCACCAGCGTCCGATCCCCGTCCGCGACGGTGTCCGCATCCAACGCTGTCAGTGCGTCTGTCATCGTCTTCTTTTACCTCAGACCCCGTTTTGCGTCCAGGGTTCGCTGCAATTTGGTCAAACAGTCATTATAGGCATGATCACCCGATATGTCGAACCACGAAGTCACGGGGAAATGAAACATGGATGAATAAGATGCACAGGACAAGAAGTCCGGAGGGTGCGTGCCCCGTCCTGTCCAACCTGTTCATCCATGTCAATAACGTCCTTCCGTCGTGTCCTTCGCATCTTGTGGTTCATTTTACAATCGGTTCGATTTCCGCCACCGCGGCAAAGTCGTCCTTGCCTTGGCCGGTCTTGGCGACGAAGCGCAGCCATTTGGTGCGGACCGGATTGTCGAAGTGGATTTCCTGGGCCGTCTGGCCGGGCTTGAAGGTGCCGCTGGCGATCGGACGTCCCCATTCCTTGCCGTTCTTGCCAACATAGATCTCGTAGCCGGCGACAAACCCGTTCGCAACATCCTGGCGGGGCAGACAGCGCAGTCCGGCCAGTTTGACCGTGCCCGAGAACTGAACGCGCAACTCGTGGGGAAACTTGGG
>CAIXUF010000991.1 GCA_903922535.1 Candidatus Hydrogenedentota bacterium | reverse complement strand
CAGAAAAAGCTGTGGTTCCATGCCTGCGCCGAATTGTTGAAGACCGGCCCCTGCGACTGGGTCATCACCTGGCGCAGGGCCAGGTCAGCCTCGGGCTTTCCGTCGACCAACCCGTTCAGGTTCGTGAAGTAGGCCGCATGGTGCTTGCCATAGTGGTAGCTCATCTGCTCCTCAGAAACAAATGGCGCGAGCGCGTTCAGCCCGTAGGGCAGTTCCGGTTGCTTGAAGCTCATGATTCTTCTCCCTCTTTCGGTTCTACTGTTGGTTTCCGTTGGTCTTTGCGGAGACACAAGCATGCCTACGCCTTCTTGCCTTTGTAAACATGCGCCAAGCCGCACATATTTCTCAACTTTTCCGAACACAGCCGACAGGGATTCTGACGCTCCCAGTGGGCGGTTGGACCGTCTGCCGCAGGCTGGGCTATGCTGACAGCAGACCACAGCCTTTGGAGGAGAAATGATGCTGGCAATTCTGCTTGCCGTGACGGCGCACGCCCTGATCGGGATACCTTCCATGACCGCGCTGAAAGAACTGCGGATCATGACCCCGCGCAGCGCGCCTTTTGAGGAATTCCTGACCCGCACCGGCGAGCAACCGCCGGACTTCGGCGCACTGCCCTCGCAGGCCCGCACCACCAGTGTGCTCGCCGCTTCCCCCGAAGGTCCCAAAGAGGACATCGCCACGCCGCAGGCGTGGTTGCTGGAACGGGACCGGGTCATGGGCCTGCTGAAGCACTGGTTCATGGGAACGGTGCCGCCGCCGCCGAAAAACGTCACGGCCAGCGTGCTGGAGGAGCGGGAAGAGCCCAACTGCACGTACCGCGATGTCGAACTGCATTTCGGGCCCGACGCCAAGGCCGTGCTGCATCTGCAAACCTACACGCCCAAAGGCTCCGGCCCGTTCCCTGTGTTCATGACCCAGGACAACCACCGGGGCTGGGCGCTCATTGCGCTGCGCCGCGGTTACATCGCCTGCGTGTATGCCGGTGCCGATCAGCGGGACGACACCGACAGCTTTGTTGCCGCCTATCCGGAATATGACTGGTCGCGGCTGTGCCGCCGCGGCTGGGCGGCTGGGCGCTGCATCGACTATTTGGAAACGCTGCCCGAGGTGAACGTCCGGCAGATCGCCATCGCGGGCCACTCGCGCAACGGCAAGACCTCGCTGATGGCGGCGGCGCTGGACGAGCGCATCGCGGTGGTTATCTCCAGCAGTTCCGGTGCGGGCGGCACGATCCCTGCACGCATCTGCGGCATGGAACACAGTGCCGAGGACATTGAAAGCATCACCCGCAGTTTTCCCGAGTGGTTTCATCCGCGCTGGCGTTTTTTCAGCGGGCGCGAACAGAAACTGCCGGTGGACCTGCCGCAACTGGTGGCCATGAGCGCGCCGCGCCCCTGCCTGCTGAGTACCGCGTACAACGACGGCGTCGAGCATGGCTGGGCCATGCAGCAGACCTACCTCGCCGTGAAGCCGCTGTACCGCCTCTTTGGCGCGGAGAATAATCTGCGCATCCTGTGGCGGCCCGGCAGTCATGAAACCGGCCCCGACACAATAGAATGCTATATGGACTGGTGCGACAGCCGCTTTGGCCGCGCCCCCCACGCGTTCCCCGAGGAACTGCCCTTCCCGTGGGACTGGGATGTCTGGCAAACCAACGCCAAGTCGGTCCCGAATGTGGATGCGCTGCCCGGGACGAGTTGGGAGCGGCACGCCGCCACATCAGCATCCGCACCGGATCAAGCCCGCAAAGACAAGGTGCGCGCGGCTGTGCAAAGTCTCCTGGGCACGGAACCGCCCGGCGCGGCGGCGCAAAACGATGACTACGGTATCGAATCAGACGGGCTCAAGCGCGCGCTGCACCGGTATGAGGCCGGAGCCGGGCTGGAGATGGACGACACGATGTTCGGCGAATACATCAACGCAAACATCTACCTGCCGAAGGGCGGCAAGGAGGGCAAGGCCAAACTGCCCGGTGTGCTGTGGATTCCCGCCGACTCCATCCCCGGCGGCTATGCCGTCCCCTACAAGCGCGGCGATTATGCCTACCGGAATGTCGCCCGCGCGGGCTGCGCCGTGTTCTGCTATGACCCCATCGGCACGGGCCGCCGCATTCCGGAAATTCAGGGATTCTATGATCGTTATCCCGACTGGTCCGTGCTGGGCAGGATGGTCCGCGACGCGCGGGCCGGGCTGGACGCCATGTGCCAACTGCCCTACATCGATCCGGACAACATCACCGTGCTCGGCTATGCGCAGGGCGCTTTCGTCGCCGCGCACCTGGCCGCGTTCGACGACCGGCCCGCCCGCTTCGTGCTCGTGGCCCCTCCCCTGCCCTATCGGCTCGACACGGACATCAACGAGACGGGCGGCATCCTGCGCTGGTCAAAGGACACGCTGCTCCTGCCCGCGTTGGGGTTGTTCGCCGGCAAGGAAACGCGCATCCCTTACGACATGGACGATCTCCTTTCGATGGCCGCGCCCAAACCGTTGCTGCTGGTGCATCCCAAGTATGACCGTTTTGCGCCCGCCGTCTCCTTTACGGCCTTCACAGATCGGATGGCCGCGCTCTACAAAGCCATGGGAAAAGCGGACAACCTGGTTGTCCTCCAGCCCGACACGTACAACCAGTTCAATGAGGATGTGCAAAAAGAGGTTGTCGCGGCGATGAAAGGAAAGGCTGGGTAATAGGAACGGCTGCACGCATCGCGTGCAAGTGCAGGTCGGGACGGACTTAGGAGCTGACGCAAAAT
>CAIXUF010000990.1 GCA_903922535.1 Candidatus Hydrogenedentota bacterium | reverse complement strand
GGCACGAGCCACGGGGGGAGTTCGCGGCGGACTTCGGGCGCCTTGGCCAGCAGTTGGAGGTTGCCTCCACCCACGACGAGGTCGGCGGCCTTGATCCTCTTTTCCTGGGCGAGGACGGCAGTGCCGGTGATGGCACCGTAGCTGGCCCCGACGAGATAGATACGGCCCTTGGCAATGTCGGGCCGGCTTTCGAGATAGTCAATGAGGCGGCGGGAGTCATGCACGGTTTTCCAGCAGCGCTCGCGGTATGCCATGGCGATGGTGAGAAAGTTCCCCTTGACCCGGCGTTCTCCGCGCATGTATTGATCGAAGCACACCATCGCAAATCCGGCTTCGTTGAATGGGGTGCATATTTCTTCGACGAATTCCTTGTCCTGGTCGCTGCCGTGAAGAAACACGATCACGGGGAAGGGGCCTTCGCCCGTGACCGGCAGCGTGAGGATGGCCGGCATGCGCTCGCCGGGGCGTGCGTCGATCTCGATGCGCTGGCTGCGGTAGTGCGCTTGGGCCTCCTGGCCGAAGGTATTGATGGGCTTGTCCACTGTCTGCATGTCCGAGGCGGAGGCGTTCAGGGGCAGTCCCGCAACATAACCCGCATAGAATCGGTTGTCACTAACGGTCTTGACCACCACGAACCCGATCACGGCCGGTACGAGTACAAAAACAACGGCAAGGGCGGCTTTCTTAAGGACTCGGAAGAACATTAGGTATCCTTTCGTCATGCCGGCCTTGGAGGGAGGGCACCCGGCCTGATCCCTCCTTCGCGGGAGTAACCGGCGCTTCCAGTGGCTGGTGCTTGAATTGGCCTTGAGTTTGGCGCTGCCGCGCAGTACCGGGGTCTTTTTACCAGCGTTGCGACCGTTTGTCAAGTGGAGTGTTGTGCGTGAATACATTGAGGTTGTCCGATGATGGGTACTTTCAGTTGCTTTGAACCCGTAAGATTTCTACAATTGCTGGTTAACCGTCAGGAATCTCTCTGGACAATAGGCGAAAGGTGTGTAATGTTTTCTGGAATTACCGGTATTGTGGTCGATGCTGGAACTGAAAGATGTCCGGCTAAGGCGCAAACCGGTCGTCGCGCCGTGCGGAGGAACGCATGACCACGATAACCGGTCAGACCGATGAACAGTTGATGGGTTTGCTCTGTGAGGGGCGTGACGAGGCACTGGCCGTTCTGGTAAAGCGTTACCAGAACGATCTTTTCCGCTTCTGCCTGCATTATCTCCGGAACACGGAAACCGCGCTTGAAAAGGCGCAGGAGACGTATCTGCGGATCTATGCGGCCCGTGCCCGTTTTGACCAGGACCGGGCGTTCAAACCCTGGATGCTGTGCATCGCGCGCAATTTGTGTCTGAACGAGTTGAAGCGCAAGAAGACGGTTCAAATGGAATCGCTGGAGGCCTACGCCAGCAGTTCGCGGGACTCGGACGGCGAGTTGATGCAGTTTGCCGCTGACGGGCCTTCGGAATGGCTGCTGGCGGACGAACGGCGGCAGGCCCTTGTGGATGTGCTGGCCGAGTTGCCCGGCGAGGCGCGCGAGATCATTGTGATGCGGTATTTTGAGCAGATGTCGGCGCGGGACATCGCCGAGATTGTTGAAACGACGGAAGGCGCGGTGCGCACGCGGCTGCACCGGGCGCTGAACCAGCTTCGCGAACTGTGCGAAGCGATAAGAGAAGAGTTTTGAGCACCTACAGGAGTGACATAGACGCCAGGGACCTGATGGCGTATCTTGACGGTGACACAAGCGCCGCACTGGTCGAAAGACTGGGCGCCGCCCTGGGCGGGGCTGCGGTGCTTGAGGCGGAGGTGGGGGAGTTGCGCCGCATGGAGACGGTTTTGCGGGAAACGGGCGCGTTGCGGCGCGCCGCGCTGCCTGCCGTGGACCTTGTCGTCGATATCATGCATTTGGTGCAGACGGGCGCGGTTCCGGCGGATGACTCTGAGGACGGGATAGTTCCGGACGCCATCGACCCAAAACTGGAACTGGCATTGCTGAATGCGGGCAGTGCCCTGGCGGGTGCCCTTCCAGAGGTCAACATTCTGGACGGAGTGCTGTGCAGTTTGGCGCACATGAAGGACCGGGAGTCGGAAACCGGGGTTCCGGCATCGGAAAACGATGCCGCGCTGGCTGTCTTGGCGACGCGCCTGGAGGCGGTCGGCGGGGAGCTTCGGGAAAAGACGCCGAAGATTGAGATTGTCGAGCCGGTAATGGGAGGCGTTACAAAGGAAAAGCAGGCGCTTTCGCCGAATGTCATTCCCTTCCGGGGGCGGCCCCGTGTGACACGGGAGACTTGGCCTGTCTCAGACGCGCGGACATGGGTGTTTCGCGCGGCGGCGGTGCTTGTGCTCGGTGTGGCGCTGGCGGGCGGGTGGATTGTCTACCGGACGGACGATGGAACCATGAACATTGCGCGCGTGGACCAAAGCGGCATGAGGGTCAATCCGGTCACGAGCAAGAACAAAGACCGGATGGCATGGCTCAAGCCAGGTCCGCGGACGCACCTTCCCAAGAATGACGCCAGGGTCAAAGGGTATGAGGGGCTGGCGCGTCCGGCGGCTCCGATTCCGATCACCATTAATGTGAAGAGCGATTTGGCATCGCTGACGCTGGACAAGGTGATTGGGGCCAAACGCGACGCGCTTGACCAGAAGGACGGCGCGGCGGACAGACTGGCGGGATGGGGAAGCCTGACGGCAGACGAGGCGCGGCGGCTGCTGGAAGAGGGCGGATTGTCGGCGTCGGCCATGCTCGGCGCGATCCAGGCGCTGCCCGCGGAAGAGGGGGCGAACTACCTGCGCGCTGCCGTGGAAAAGTCCCCGAATGACCCCTATCTGCGCTATTTACTGGCGCGCAACCTGATGACGAATCCGGCGACACACGACGAGGCCAGCGCGCAGCTTGCTGCAATGAAGGATCTCGGCGGGAACAACGCCCTTCCCTATTACATGGACGCGAGCGCAAAACTTTCCGGCGGCGACATCAACGGCGCGCTGCTTGCGATGGACTTGGGCTCGGGATTGGAGACGGCGAATACCTATGGGCTGCAGACGGCCCAGAACCGCAGTGCGGCGCTTCAGGCGGACGGAATGTCCGCTGATGTGGCGCATTTTGTGGCCGCGACCACTGCCGGTCAGGGAGAATACAATGACCTGATGGGACTTGGCCAGGAATTGATGGCGTACGGCAAGCAATATGAGGCGGTGAAGGATTATCAAACGGCCAACACCATTTACAGCGCGGTGCAGACACTGGGCACCCAGGTGCAGCAGGGCGCCGCACTGACCAACGAGCGCCTGGCCGGATTCGATCTGCAAATGTCCGCGCTGGACGCGGTGTCGCGGCTGGCCGATGTTCTCAAGACGCCGGACGGGCTGCGGTTCATTGAGGGCAGTTACAATGTTCTTGCCGGGAGTCTGTCAGGCTTCATGGACTATTTGTCAGATGTTGGCAGTCTGTTTGGAGATGTAAAGCCGGACGAGGCGGGCAGGCTGGGTGAGCAGATTCTGACCCAGGGCGATCTGAATCTGCCGGTCACGGCGGCGCGGCACTGAGGCCGAAGACTCAAAGGTGAAGGGTGAAGGGTGAAGCGGCAGACAGGAATGTCTGCCTCACATTGTAAGAAACTGAAGAACGGGGCGGAACCTGCGTGGTGCGGGTTCCGCCCCGGTTTTGTGCGTGGGGCAATTCTCGGTTTTGGGCTTTACATCAGGGAACCATCGGACTCGTAGTGCTGGAGCGTGGGTCCCATGTAAATCTGGCGGGGCCGCTGGATGCGCAGGTCTGGATCCTGGCGCATCTCAAGCCAGTGGGCAATCCATCCGGGCATGCGCCCAATGGCAAAGAGCACGGTGAACATTTCCGTCGGGATGCCGAGTGCGCGGTATAGGATGCCGCTGTAGAAGTCGATGTTGGGGTAGAGCTTTCGCTGGATGAAGAACTCGTCCTTGAGGGCGACCTCCTCGAGGTTTTTCGCAATTTGGAGCAGGGGGTCATGAATGCCCATTTCTTCGAGGACGCGGTCGACCATACCCTTGAGCAGTTGGGCGCGCGGGTCGAAGTTTTTGTAGACGCGGTGTCCAAAACCCATCAGGCGGAAGTTGCTGTTCTTGTCCTTGGCCATGTTCACGTATTTCATGTAGTCGTCATTGTCGTTGTGAATCGTGGTCAGCATGTTCAGCACGGCCTCGTTGGCGCCGCCGTGAAGTTTGCCCCAGAGGGCGTTGATGCCGGCGGAGACGGAGGCGTAGATGTTGGCCATGGAGCTGCACACCATGCGGACGGTGGAGGTGCTGCAGTTCTGCTCGTGGTCCATGTGCAGGATGAGCAGGGTGTCGAGGGCGTCCTCCATGACTTTGGGGACCACATACTCTTCGGCCGGGGAGGCGAACATCATGCGCAGGAAGTTTGCGGAGTAGCTGTGATCGGCGCGGGGATAGATGTAGGGCAGACCTACGGACTTGCGGTAGGAGAATGCCGCAATGGTCTTCACCTGGCCGACGAGCCGCTGGATATTGATGCTTACGTGAGCCTCATCCTCGGAGTCGTGGGGGTAGAAGGAGGACATGGAAGACACCATGGAGCCCAGAATGTTCATCGGGTGGGCCGTGGAGGGGTAGTGGTCGAGGAAGCTCACCTGGCTGGAGTGAATAAAGCTGTTTTGGGTGAGCGCCTTGCTCCAGTCGGTAAACTCCTTTTCGGTCGGGATTTTTCCGAAGAGCATCAGGTAGGCGGCCGCCGAAAAGCGCAACTGTCCGGCGAGTTCCTCGATCGGGTAGCCGCGGTAGCGGAGAATGCCCTCTTCACCGTCGATGAAGGTGATGGAACTCTTGCAGGCACCTGTGTTTCCATAACCCGGGTCATATGTGATGGCGCCGGTGATGTCGCGGAGCTTCTTAACGTCAATGGCCGTTTCGTTTTCGGTGCCCGTGAAGGTGGGGAATTCGTATTCCTTACCCTGAAAGATCAGCTTGGCGTTTTCCATGAGTTTCTCCTTTTTCGCTGGTATCGGCTTTTTGTGGCGCCTGCAACTTCCGTAACCGCAGACACCCGGCTTTACCGGCCTATTTCCGCAAGTGTAAACGGTGATTATAGTTCATGTTTTCATCAGTGGACAATAGTAGATAATACTGAGACTGCAACGGCCCCTGCGAAAGGGAACCATTGGCTTTGGAAACATACCAAACTTCTCTTTCGGTTGGAACCAAGCTGAAACGAAGTGTTCTTTACAGGGGTCATATACTTTCGAGTATAACATTGGCCCCCCCGAATCCATTTCAAAGACAGTCAGGCATCTTGCCAAGTCAATATAGGGACAAGAGATAGTGAATGGTACGTAATCTGATCAGCATTGTTCTCATCTGTGCGGTTGTGCTTTCCGGAGCCTGTGCCTGGGGCGGTTCATTTCTGGATGTGGGGGTTGCGGCGACGACCATCAATCCGCCCCTGGGAACATTTCTTGGCGGATATGACCATAACCGGAAATCGACCGGAATCCACGACGACCTGCACGCCAAAGCGGTTGTTTTCGATGATGGAAGCACTGCGGTCGTTCTGGTTGTTCTGGACGCGTTAAGCATTCAGCTTTTTGAGACGGATTCGATGCGGGCGGCAGCGGTGGAAAAGGTTGGTGATCTGCGCCTGAAGGCGGAATGTATTATGGTTCAGGCGACGCATAGTCATTGTGCGCCGGACCTGACCGGCCTTTATGGACCCAGTCCGGGCGAAAGCGGGCTTAGTCCGGCGTATCTTTCACAAATAACAGCGTCGGTGGCGGAAACCGTCGCGCATGCTTGGGGAGCGCGTCAGCCGGCCAAGCTGGAGTGGGCGGAGACGACGTGCAGCGGTTGGGCGGTCAATGACAGCGAACCGGAGAACCTTGACCATTCCGTCACGATACTGGAGTGCCTTGATGCTTCGGGAAAGCCGATGGCAACCCTGACCAACTTTGCCTGCCATCCCACGGTGCTTGACGGGGACACGACGCTTACCAGCGCCGACTGGGTGGGTGGGTATTACAAGGCCATGGGTTCCGCGCTGCCGGGGGAGCATTTCTTCCTGCAGGGTGCGATAGGCGCGTGGATTCAGCCGAAAACACCGGAACGGACCTTTGCGCTTGCGGAGAGCTACGGAAATGATTTGGCGTCGAGCGTTGAAGAGGCGCTGAAATCGCCGAGGCCGGTGGAGGGAACGGCCGTCCGGTTTGCCCATAAACGTTTTGCGTTGCCGCTGGCCAATGAGAAGTTCAGGCAGATGAGCGAACTTGGACTGACACCCCGGGACATGAAGGGCAAGAGTGTGGAAACGGAAGTGGCCTGGTTCAGCCTGGGCGCGGCGCAGTTTGCGACGCATCCGGGTGAAACGGCGCCGGTTTTCGCGGACGAGACGCGCAGGCTGATGCGGTCAGGCCCCAGGTTTATCCTGGGCTTGGGCAATGATCACCTGGGTTACATAATTCCACGGGCGTATTTCGACGATCCCTCCAGTGTGAAGTATGCGGACTACCTGACTGGCATGTCGCCTGGACGCGAGGCCGGGCCTGCCATCATGGCCGCGTTGGCGGGCATAATCCCCTGAGCGGCGGAAGCGCTAGCGCATCAGGAACTGCACTTCCGCAAAGACGGCAGGGTGGTCGGAAGGGGCCCGGTTTCGTGGGGCGTAGACGCGGCGGTCAACGACCCAACGGTTGACCTTCTTTTCCCAGGGACCGGCCATGAAAACATGGTCAATGATGTGTGCAATGTCGGGAATCGGCGTGCCCGGCTGCGCTGCGCTTGCGCCGGTGAGCGCCGGGATCTCCTCACGCTGGGGGACCAAGTCGGCGGTATTTACGAAGACTGCTTCGGTTCCGTTCAGGCCGTTCTGAAGATGGTGGTAGCGTGTGGTGTCGCATTCGGTGTTGAGGTCCCCGGTGAAAATGACGGGGAGTCTCTCTGCGTGGGGGCCGAAGGTGTCGTGGACCAGGGTTGCCGAGGCCTCCTTGTTGGGGGTGTCGTTGTCGAAATGGGTGTTCATGTACAGGAACTCGAAGCCGTTTGACTTCTGTCGGAGATGGACCCAGTTGACGTAGCGCGGCAGGGTCAAGGGCACCCAGGCAAAGCCCATGGGGAGGTCGGGTCTGGGATTGAGCCAGAATTGTCCCGACTCAAGGGCGTCAAAACGGTCTTTTCGGTAGAACAGGGCCGCATCCGCGTAGTCCCAGGGTCCAAAGTCATAGGACTGCGGTTGATACAGCGCGGGGTCTGGATTGAGTTCGGCCATGTCCAGATCGCCGCCCAGTTCCTGGAAGCCGATTAAGTCGGGGTTGTAATCGGCGACGATTTCACGAAGATGGGGGACGCGGAGATCCCATGGATCGTATTCGGGATGGGAACCGGCCTCGGTGCAGATGCGGCATAGCACGTTGTAGGTGAGCACCCGGATGGGGCCGCTGGCGCAGATTGGTTCTGCGCGGCAGTTCTGCGCGGGATCAATGTGTGACGCGTTGAACCAGGGGTTGCTCCAGGAATTGGTCAGGGTTGCGAGGGTGTACTGGACCCCCTGAAGGTAAATGAAAATCCCGCCGAACAGGACCACACAGAGGAGAGTGCCAATCCAATTCATGACGCGCAGGAAGAGGCTCATTCGATACCTTCCGGGAGTTCGCCACGCGGGCAGCCGTGACAGCCATGACACGTTAAATCATGGCCAGTGCCGCGATCAATGTCACGGGCCGCCGCCTATCTTCCTTTGACGCGAAGCAGATTGGTCTTCTTGTGGAGAATTCTGATGGTGACGTAGAGCGCTGCGGCCAGTCCGACAATCCACGCCCACATGGCATCCACCCGCCATCCATGTCCAAGGTACAGTTCGGCCATTCGGTCAGTGGCAAACAGCGCCAAGACTAGACCGAAAGAACCCTGGTATTCGCGCCGTATGAGGGCGCGAACTGAAAAAGGAAGCTCAGGTTTGCGCCATTGCGAAAACTTTGGGAAGAATGCGGGGGTGCGGGACGCCCAGTCCGTGTACTCTTCGCCAAATTGGCGGCGAAGGAACATTTCCTCCGCGAAGATGATGCGCTCGTAGTAAACCATAAAAGCGAGCGAGTAGATCAGGGGGATCCACCAAAGGTGGAGGAAAAGGGCGAGCGCAAGCACGATGAAGAAGTTGCCCAGATACAGGGGATTGCGCACAATCGAATACATTCCGGTTGTGTTGAGGGATTCGGCAATCTGCCGTTTCGTGTTTCGTCCGGAGGTCTTATGGGGCAGGTATCCGGCTGTCAGTCCACGAACGGCCACGCCGAACAGCCCAACGAAAACGCAGAACAACTGCCAAAGCTGGTTCAGAAGGTGACTCCCGAAGGGGTAGCTGTAGTACCTCAAGGAGGCGATCATCAGTATCAGCAGGAGGAGCGGGAAGTAACTCCGCCATCGGAAGAGCCATTTCCCGCTTGTCTCCAAGTCCTCAATCAAGGTCATGCTTGTTTCCCTGTAGTCCCCGCAAAGTATTCAAAATCCCAAGTGCCAGATCTCGACATTTATCGAAACCCAAGAGGAATTGACGGTATTCCCGGCGTTTGCAGGCATTTCGCCGGGTCATGGACGGCTTGGGCTGAACGGCGCGGTCAGACGCTTTCAGCAAGCCTGCGAAGCACTTCGCAACCGCGTTGGATGGTGTCATCGGGCGCGGCAAAGGAAATGCGGAAATTGCTCTTGCGTTCCGAGAAGACACTGCCGGGGATGATGAGGACGTTGTTTTCGATGGCGCGCCGCACGAAGGCGTCTCCGTCGCCGTCGGGCGCCTCGGGGAAGATGTAGAAGGCACCCCCGGGCTTGGTCACCTTGAATGCGCCTGAAAGCCCTTCGTAGACCAGGTCGCGTTTCCTGCGGTAGTTGACCAGTTTGTCCGTCATGTCGGACTTGAGCGCGAGAACGGCGGCCTTTTGCGCGAAGGAGGGGGCGCACACGAAGGTGTACTGCTGGAGCGTGTTCATGGACTGGATGACGTCTTCCGGGCCGGCGGCGTAGCCGACACGCCAGCCGGTCATGGCCGCGTTTTTGGAGAAACCGTTGAGGCAAATGACGTTGTCGTACATGCCGGCCATGCTCGCCGGGGCGTC
>CAIXUF010000989.1 GCA_903922535.1 Candidatus Hydrogenedentota bacterium | reverse complement strand
CCCCGAAAGGCTTCGCAAGGCCGGGAATAGAGAAGCTTAAGTCATTGAAATGCAGGAAGATGCAAAGACGGCGCGGCGCGGGACACTTTGCCCTTTGCCCTTTGCCCTTTGCCCTTTGCCCTTTGCCCTTTGCCCTTTGCCCTTTGCCCTTCCCCTCTTCTCTCCAACACGCGATAACACAGGAGGTCGATAAACCATGAACGCAAGGTCAAGGTTCCGGACGATGGTGCTGCTGCTGGCCATGGCATTGCTGGGCGGAACCCCGTTGTGCATGAACGCGATGGCGGATACGGTCGCTCTCCGGGTCGATGCGCGGAACACCGCCGGACCCTGGGACGGCGCAACTTGGGCCACCGCGTTCCGGGACATTCAGTCCGCAATTGATGCAGCCGCCAACGGCGGCGGGGGCGAGGTGTGGGTGGCGAACGGCGTCTATGGCGAACTGAGAAACAATGCTGACGGTGCGCTCATGATGGCGCAGGGCGTCAACCTGTTCGGCGGATTCTCCGGTGTCGAAGATCAGCGGGCCGGCGGAAATCCGGCATCCCACGATACCGTCATTGACGGATTGACCGCCCGCGACGGATCCAAGGCCCTCCACACGGTCGTTGCCGCCGATAATGCCACCATTGACGGATTCACGATCACAAACGGCAACGCTGCTGTCGACGACTATCCTGGAGATTGCGGAGCTGGCCTGCTTGTCTTGGGCGTGTCGCCGACGATAAACAATTGCGTTTTCAGAGGCAATATCGGAACCTGGGGGGCAGCCTTATTCGTGCACGATTCCCAAGCACGGGTGTCCAACTGCATATTCCGCGACAACATGTCGCGCAACAACGGCGGTGGCATTCATTCCTGGGAGGCAGCCATCACGGTGACCAACTCCGTCTTCTGCAACAATTCCGCCACTGACGGTGGGGCATTGCTGTGGACAATGACACTATCACCGTCGTCAACTGCTCCTTCTACAATAACTCCGCAAGTATTGGCGGTGCCATCCGCATTGCCAATGACACCGGCATTGTTGTCACCAATTGCATCCTGTGGCAGAACTCCAGCGCGATTTCCCAGTGGTCCATCAGCCCCGCCGTCACCTGGTCGGACGTGCAGGGCGGCTGGGCGGGCGAGGGCAATATTGATGTTGACCCGCGCTTTGTGAATGCCAGCGGCGGCAACCTGCGGCTTCGGGCGGGGTCCCCCTGCGTTGACACCGGCACGGCGGTGGGCGCACCCGACACCGACATCCTGGGTGCCGCGCGGCCCCGGGGTGCGGGTGTGGACATGGGCGCCTACGAAGTGGACGCCACCCCGCCGGTCATCACGGCCTGCGCGCCGAATCAAATGGAACAAGCCGACGCAGCCTGCGAGGCCCTGATGCCCGACTTTACCGGCCAGGTGGTGGCCACGGACGACGTCACCCCGGCCGGAAGCCTGGAGATCACCCAGCTTCCCGCCGCGGGTTCGGCTGCGGCTTTGGGCGACACGCCGATCACCATCACGGTGATGGACCAGGCGGGAAACGCGGCCACCTGCACGGCGGCGCTGACCGTGGCGCTGTCCGTGCCGGACACGACCCCGCCCGTCATCACCCTGAATGGTGACGCCGCTGTCACAATGGACTGCGGAGGCACATACACAGATCCGGGCGCGACGGCCACAGACGACTGCGCGACCGGCCTGGTCGTGACGGCTGGCGGCGATCCGGTGAGGTCGGGAGCGCCGGGTACCTATGTTGTCCGCTACAACGTGGGCGACGGCAACGGCAACAACGCTGCCGAGGTCACGCGGACAGTGACGGTGGTGGACATCACGCCACCTGTAATCACGCTGTTGGGCAGTGCGTCTTCCCAAGTTCTGCTGGGCGCCCCCTACGCGGATGCGGGCGTTACGGCCAGTGACAGTTGTGCGGACGTCCTGACGGATGATGTTGTGGTTGGCGGCGACACGGTGAACACGGCGGCGCTGGGCGCCTACCTCGTGACCTATAACGTGGAAGACGGCAACGGCAACAGCGCCGCCCAAGTCACACGCACCGTACACGTTGTCGAGTTCGTTGCTTACCGTGTCAATGCGCAAAACACCGCCGGCCCATGGGACGGTGTGACCTGGGCCACGGCATTCCAAGACATCCAGTCCGCAGTGGACGCGGCAGCCAACAGCGGTGGGGGCGACGTGTGGGTTGCTGCGGGCACCTACACTTCCACAAGTAATCCGGTGGTGACGTTGCGGTCTGGTGCCAGTCTTTATGGCGAGTTTGCAGGCACGGAGACAGCCGCAAGCCAGCGGGACTTGTTGGCGCACACCGCTGTCATAGACGGGGAGAATACACGCCGCTGCGTGGTCGGCGCGAACCAGTCAGCGCTGGACGGGTTCACCGTCGCCAGGGGAAATGCTTCCGACGGCGGTGGGATGTCCAACTTGTCCTGTTCGCCGACAGTGACAAACTGTCTTTTCACGGGGAACGGCACTTCGGATTACGGCGGAGGGATGTACAACTCGTCCTGTTCTCCGACTGTGACGAACTGCATGTTTACGGGAAACACGTGCAACTCCTTCGGTGGCGGGATGTACAACTGGTCCTCGTCCCCGAAGTTGACGAACTGCGTGTTTACTGGAAATGCATCCAATAACGGTGGCGGGGCGCTATTAAACGACAACGGTTCGGGGCCGGTGTTGACAAACTGCACGTTTCTGGGGAATCGCGCGCGCGACACAGGCGGCGCGCTATATAGCCTCTACTCTTTTCCGGTGTTGACGAACTGTGTGCTCTGGGGGGATGCCCCAGGCGAAATAGCTAACTAGTTTCTGTTGCGGAAAGCCTGATTTTACAATTTTCGACGCGGCCATGTCGTCCCTGGCACCAACGCGACTGCCGCAAAGCGCCAGAATCGCCCGCGTGCGTCGCTTAAGACAT
>CAIXUF010000988.1 GCA_903922535.1 Candidatus Hydrogenedentota bacterium | reverse complement strand
GATGTACACGTTTCCCATAGCCGTCTACGTGGGAACAAAAGAAGTGTGAAGGACTAAGGCTGAAGGGAAAACGTGTAGAACACTGAGCGGAGGGCGCTTGGCGGGACGCCGGGGCATGATCCCGGCGAAGAAAAGCGGCGGCATGGCCGCGCGTATCAAGAATGAGCGGGACCGGCGGTATCGCCGGTCGTTTTGGTTACTTCTCCCCCATGTTTCCTGCTACCATGACAGCATGGCAGACAAACGCCATAATGGAGGTATTGTCATGGGTTTGCGAAGCATCGCCGTTGTGTTTCTTGCGTTTCTTTGTGTCCTGCCCTGCGCCTTTGCCGCGGACGCGCCTGTATCGGGGAGTGCTGCGCTGGGGTTGGTCATTAACGAGGACAACAGCCACTTCTTCGGCACGCGCCCGGCGGAGATGATGACTGTGGCGGGGCTGAACGCGTTTGTGGACCAGTATGCGGGGACAAAGGCCACGCACCTGTTTCTCAACCCGAACGCGATGCGGGCGAGTTATCGAAGCAGTGTGCGGGACGCGATTTGGGACGAGGGCACGCAGACGATGCCGAAGGCGGATGAGCCGGGCGGGCTGTGGCCGAACAATGCGCGGCTGCTTTACGAGCGCGGACTGGACCCCTATGCGGTGTGGATTGCCCGGTCGCGGGAAAAGGGGATTGTGCCGTGGCTGACAATGCGGATGAATGACGTGCATTGCGTCGATGAGCCGAAGAATTTCATGCACAGCAGTTTCTGGGTGCAGCATCCGGAGTTTCGGCGTGTGCCCGGGGGCGGCAGTTGGGTTGACCGCGCGCTGGACTATGGGCGGCCGGAGGTGCGGGAGCATGCCATGGCGCTTGTGCGGGAACTGCTGGACCGCTATGACCCGGACGGGCTGGAACTGGACTGGATGCGCTTTGGCTGGCATTTCGCGCCGGGCAAGGAGGCGGAGGGCGTCGAGCTGCTCTGCGCCTTTATGCATGAAGTGCGCGGGCTGACCAAGGAAGCGTCGGCCAAACGGGGCCATGCAATCAGGCTGGGCGCGCGTGTTCCCGCCGACCCCGATGCGGCGCGCGGTCTGGGCATGGACGGGGTTCGCTGGGTGAAGGAGGGGTTGGTGGACATGCTGGTGCCCTGCCCCTTCTGGACCACGTCGGACTTTGACATTCCGCTGGAGAAATGGCGCGAACAGACGGGCGATGCGGCGAAGGGGATCGTGCTGGCGCCGGGGCTGGAGTTCAACATCCGCGCCCACCCCGGTGGCGGCGCATTGGCCAACGATCTTGAATCAGTCCGGGGCTTTGCCGCGGCGTCGTACTACCGGGGCGCGGACCAGATTTATCTCTTCAACTTCATGGATTCAGAGACGATTCCGGTGTCGCAGAGCGACTACCGCACCCTGTTGGAGCAGGGCATGGGCCGGGACACCGTCACGACGCTGCCGCGCCGGCATGTTGCGACTTTCCATGACACGGTTCCCAGCGGTTCTTCGAGCGGTGCCCAGCTTCCGTTGGAAACGGCCGCCGGCGGCACGGTGCGATTGAACATCGGGCCCGTCCCTGAAAAGGGGAAAGCGGTTTTTCTCTTGGGTCTTGCCGCGCGCGATGGTCTGGACAAGGCGGTGCTTAATGTCACCGTCAACGGCCAGGCCTGTGCCCCGATCGCGGACTGTGCCGCACCCACGAAGTATCCCGGCGTGGCTCGGGCCGTGCAGTGCGACTGTCCGGTGGGTGCGCTCAAGCCGGGCTGCAACGATTTTACCGTGAATCAGTCCGCCGACGCGCCGGGCCAGCAGGCGGTTTGGGCGGAAGTGCGCATCGTTCCTGAAGGGTGAAGTTTGAGGAGTGAAGTGAAGGGTGCGCATGGGATAATTGTATGGTTTGCATTGGACGGCATGAGTTGCCGGTGGTGTGTCGTTGACTCCTTCGAAAGGATGAAGAAGATGGAGGATGGCACTGTGGAATTCACTGGACTGGATGCCGGGGCCGCGCGTGCGTTTGCGGAACGGTGGCTGCCCGCCTGGACGGGAAATGACCCGCTGCGGCTTGTTTCGTTCTATACGGATGACGCTGTGTACAGCGACCCGGCGATACGCGGCGGCATTCAGGGACGGCAGGCCCTGTTGGATTATTTCACGGTGCTCCTTGCCCGGAATCCGCAATGGGTATGGCTCCACAAGGGCTCGATCCCTCTTGTGGACGGGTTCGTCAATCTCTGGCATGCCTCGATTCCGGTGGGTGGGGAGGTTGTGGAGGTTGACGGTCTCTGCACGGTCCAACTCCGCAGGGATCTTATCCATGCGAACCATGTCTATTTCGATCGAACGGAGCTTGTCAGAAAGATGGGGGGCGCGCGAAGACCCGGGGTTTGACTGTGATCACAGGGGTTGAAACCTGGGAAAAGCAAATCAGATTCCGACGACCGGCGCTTTGACTGCGCAGGTGCGCCTTTCTGTTCTTTCCCGCCCTTCGGCGTCAATCCGGGATGCGGTCTTTGAGTTCCTGGGCGGGGGCATGGTTCAGGGCCGTGACAAGATAGTCGCACAACTTGCGGGCCTCTTCTTTCCTGCCAAGGCCGATCAGGCATTGGGCCCGGTTGTAGAGGACGTTCCTGTTCCTTGGGAACGCCGCGTCGATCATGTCGAGCAGGCGCAGCGCCTCGGCGAGATTTCCCCTGGCGTAGGCCTCCCTGGCGGCGCTGTGGAGCCTTACCGCCTCATCCTTGTCCACACGCGTCAGTGGTTTGGCTGTCCCGCCCGCGGTTTCGCCCGCGGTTTGGAAGGGCTCATGCCGAACGGATGCGTTGTCTTCGGTTCCCCCGGAAAGAAGCCCGCTGCTTTGCGCGTCCGCGATGGCGCTTTCACATTCGGCCACAACCCGCTTCAGTGCGTCGGATTGGGATTGCAGCGCTGCCAAGGCGGCCCCGTCAGCCACACGTTCTGCCTTGCGCCTTTGGGACTCCTGTTCAAAGGTCTCTCTTTGGAGCGCAAAATCGCTCTGCAGTGCGGTTACGGCCTGTGCCAACTGCGCGCAGGCTTCTTTGGTCTCGGCAAAGAACGCTTTCATAGCGTCATCTTGGGATTGCGATTCCGTCAACTCGCCCTTCCCAGTCTCGCGCCCGGCATCCCGTTTTTGGAATTCTTCTTGAACCACCGCCTCCTGGCGGATGAAATCGTTCCGCAGTGCGGTGAGCGCCTGCGCCAACTGTGCCTGGGTCCCCTGGGTTTCGGCGAGAATCTCTTTCAACGCATCGTTTTGGGATTGCGGCTCCGTCGGCCGGGCGTTTTCGGCCGCGCGCTGGGCATCCCGTTTTTGAAACTCCTCTTGAACCGCCGCTTCCTGGCGGATGAAATCGTTCCGCAGTGCGGTGAGCGCCTGCGCCAACTGTGCCTGGGTCCCCTGGGTTTCGGCGAGAATCTCTT
>CAIXUF010000987.1 GCA_903922535.1 Candidatus Hydrogenedentota bacterium | reverse complement strand
CGAGCTTGGCCTGGCCGAAGAGGGCGGTAAATTCCGTGCGGGTCGTTTTGTGCGGGTCTGAAGCGGGATTGTTTTGCATCAACCCCTATTGCCTCAGCGCCTTTCGCAAGGCGACCCTTTTCCGAAATCGGCGTTCAGGTTTAACGCCTTCCGCCTGCCTCCTACCCCGTCACCACAATCTGGTTGCTTGGTGCCCCTTCGCTCTGCGAATTCGCGCCCACCACCCAGACCGTGTATTGCACCCCGGTCACCAGCGGCGAATACCCCACGATGGACACCGTCGGCGTGGTGGACACCCCGGCCAGTTCCGGATCCCCGCCCGGCGCCTGCCGGTAGGCCCGCAGGAACGTCGCGTGCGCCGGCAACGCCTCCACGCTCAGCTCCCGCGTGGCCGCGTTATACGTGGCCGTGCCCGCCGCGTCCGGGCCGGGCTGCGGCTGGGCTTCGCCGGGGGCGCGCTTGGGCTGCATGTTGATCACCGCCAATTGCGTGGTGTACTCCCCGTCATCGCTGGCGCTGCAATAGAAATGCCGCACCCGCGAAGTGGCGGCCTGCAGCAGATCGCGCGCGTCATTGCGCTGCTCCACCATCGTCTGATGCGTCCCGCCCAGCGACAGCGCCTGCGTGGATTCCAAGACCTGCAGCCAGTTGCTGATCCGCGTCATCAGGGCCAGGGGATACTTGGCGATGCTCGGAATCGAGATCTCCGCTCCCGCCACTGGCGCCTGCCGGGCCAGGCTTTCGACGCGGGCCGGCGTTTCCAGATCGCCGAGCAGCCCGTTTTCCCAGCCGTACGATTCCAAGGCCCGCTGCCGGTCGGCCAACGGGAGGTCCTCCTCCGGGACGGACATGATGTAGGCATAGCCATTGCGCAGCAGGCCGGCCAGCCGGCGGAGCGCCTCGGCCCGCTGGATGTCCGCCCCCGCTTCCGAGCCCTCATTCATGGCCACCGCCGAATTCTTGCCCTTGGCGGCGGTCAGCCGCGCCTCCAGCAAGGCGCGCAAGCCGGCGGGCAATTTGAAGGCATCGTCCGGGGCGCGCCCGGTGTCCACCAATAGAATTAAGTCTCCCAGTTCGATTGCATCGAGCATCTTTTTGTCAGCCATAATATACAATAGGTTGAAGTTACTGCCTTACCGCTGAATGTGTCCGGAGACTACCGCCACGCCCGACCTAATGTAAATACTCCGAAGCAAGAAGTTATTCACATCCGCCACTCCTCCCGGTCTATTCCCATCTGGTGTCCCCACCTTCTGAAAGGCCGTGGAAACATTCCGCGGCCATTGCCTGACATCGCCCCATGCTATGGGAACAGGTCAGACATGTTGGCGGATACCAACCAATATCCTAGAAGCATTGCAGAAGAGTTGGCTGATACCGACCAATGTCGTGGGAACATTTCTGGCACGTTGGCGGACATTCACCAATGCCGGGGGAACGTTCCGGACGCGTTTGCTGACATCCACCAACGTCGGTGGAACGTTCCGGATGCACTTGCGGACGTCCACCAACGCCGGGGGAACGTTCCGGACGCGCTTGCGGATGTCCACCAACGTTGGGGGAACGTTCAGGACGCGTTTGTGGACGTCCACCAACGTCAGGGGAACGTTCCGGACACGCTTGCGGACGTCCACCAACGTCGGGGGAACGTTCCGGACGCGCTTGCGGACATCAACAAATGCTTAAAAAACGCTCCTTTTGCCATTTTTCACGTCGGGAAACCGAATTTTGACGAAAAATGCCGGTTTGTGGATGGTAAAAGTGATTCTGGCATGGATTTTGAAATTCAACTCCCGTGCCAGCCAATTTCACGGCCTGGTAAGGACGGATTCCCCTCCGTCCCGTCTGTTTTGGCCCCAGTTTGAAACGCGGTGGAAGGCGTTCTGACCCGCCCGTCCGGGAGGGGCCACAGATTTCACCGTTGGCACGGATGGGGATTCCGCCGCCCTTCCTTTCTGTGCCATCGGTGTCATCGGTGGCCCACCGGTATGGAGTACGCCGGCAGAGCGCAGCGGCGACGGCGCTGTGGCTGGGACCGCCGACCGCTCCGCAAAAAACCAAAGCGGCGTGGCGCTGCGCTTCCCGCCGCAGTCCAAAAAGCTGGCCCTCCTGTCCGCCCCACCAGCATGGCTCCACCCTGGCAAGGACGGCGGTGGCGAAACCTCCCGGAGGGAGGACGGACCTTAGCCGGGGATAACATCCCCGGAAACCAGCCCCAGAACCGAATCCGCCCCGGAGGGGCGGCGGAGACCTGCCGCGAGCGGGAGGGTGGATGGCAATCTTTCCCGCGCCCCTGCCGGGGCGCGACGGGTTGCGGGACGATCCGTTCCGGGGGTGGCTACCCCCGGCTAATGTCCGCCAACCCTCCGGGTTGGATCACGCCCGCCACAATTGCGTTTGACCAAATCCGACGGCCTGCCTAGCTTCCGCCTGTTATGAGCGCAGGAAAAGAACTCCCAGTTGGGTCGCCCGCAGGCGAAAGCGGGGCACCGTTTCCGGCGACACGCAAAACAAGACCGTTTATGCGCATCGCCCTCTGCTGGATTCTGCTTGGCACTCTCACCGTCTTCGCCCTTGAAATCATTTTTACCGACAAGCAGCGCACAGAGATGAGCGCAGCCGTCTTTACGGGCACTGTCACGAACATCCAGCATGTGCCTTTGGTGGAGGTGAGGACCAGCACAAAAGCCTTAGGTGACGGCACCCGCGTGGTCTGGGCGGACCAGTTGGAGCGTGTGGTCCGGGAGAGTGAGGTGGTCGAGAGAAGAATCAACGCCACGAACAACCATCCTTGCTGTCTTATAGGCAGAACTAGCGACCGCGGGGTGTGGCGCGCAGAGGTTTTGGTCGAGTCGGTCGCGAAGCAGGATGTGGCGCTGGGCCAGGTGGCCACGGTCTATTATGAGCAGAAGCCCGGCATGTTCAACGGCGTCGCGAGTTTCGGTGGTCGTGCCTGTCCCGGCTACCCGGTGATCGAGACGAACATGCACGCCACGTTTTGGTGCTATCGAATAACGAGGGATGGACTTACGAATGTTCTCTTCGTAGACATGCCGTCATGGGTCCAACGAAAATGACTTCTCCGCCCGGTGCGGGTCGGCCCGGCCGATGCGCCCTTCCTGCTCCGCCTTCCGTGCCAAGGGCGCGCACTGGTAGGGGGGTTGATATGAAAGTCTCTTTGCTGACATTTATTTCCTGTTCTGCATTGGCTGCCAGCAGTTCGCTTCTGGCCGTTGCAGGCGCACCGGGTTCGGATACGAATAATGTTGCAAGCAAGTTGGCTGAGGTTGGTCGGTCAGGAAACGTGCGGAAAATTGCCGGCCTGCTGCCGGAGATAGAGGCCCTGTGGCCGCAACAACCCATCAGCTACTTTCAGTGTGTGAGGCAGGCGGCTAGGCTGGTGGAGGCTGAGTGGGGCAAGCACCCCGAACATCGCGCACTGCTGATCACGCTTTTTACCAACATGACCTCAAAGCCTGTGCCTGCCGAGATGGAGCAGGCTATTGCCTGCTTCGAAGCAAAGGACGAAGCCGCGATGACATGTAGCTATGTGGTGGCAACGAGCGGGGACAAGACATTGTTGTTGGCCTTCGCTGGGGTTGTGGGCGAAGTGCGCTTGCGAAGGATCGTGCCAGCCAAGGGTGGAAGCCCCAACCGTGTTCCTGCCCGTATCCTTGCACTGAGGGCCGCCGGGACCACCTTTCCAGATCACATCACGAATGAGGTTTGGAAGAGCGCGTATCAAGCCGCCGTGGAGGAGGATCGGCTCCATAGTCAAACCAATCAACTCCAGGGGGTCCTTTGGAGGATGGATGCCGGTCTTTCTGCTTACTTCTTGCACATGTTACGTGGTACAGCCAGCGGACCGCAGAACAAGGAGT
>CAIXUF010000986.1 GCA_903922535.1 Candidatus Hydrogenedentota bacterium | reverse complement strand
TCGCGCAGATGGCGCCTTACCTGGGCAAGGAGTTCGGCCGGAAAGAAGGGCTTGCCGATGAGTTCGGCGGCGCCGGACTTAAAACAGTGCGCGCGTGCTTCGGGCGAGTGGGCCGATGAAAGGCACAGCACGGGGATGTGCTGGGTTAGTGGGTTCGATTTGATCTGCTCGCACACTTCATAGCCGCTCATCATGGGCATCATGATGTCGAGCAGCACCAGGTCCGGGCGGTCGGAACTGCAAATGTCCAAGGCGGCGATGCCGTCATACGCGGGTATGACGTTGTACCCTTCCGAGGATAAGGTTGTCTCAAGCAGGGAGACGACATCCGGTTCGTCGTCCACAACCAGTATGGTTTTTGTAGCCACGGTTTTTCTTGGCCTTTCCAATGTTCACGGCATTTCGTCGGTTCTTTGTGCATCCCCGGATTCACCACTTATGATGCCCACGGCACGAACCCATGCCTTGGGGGGGGGCATGCCCCGCACCCATTTCACTAATCTTCCCTTTCCTCATTTTATCATTAAGTCCAACAGTTGTCAAAGTAAATTTCTGCAGGAATGCCCATGTGAGTCTGACAAGGGAGGCGGCACTGGGTGGGTTCCCGAGGGGTATGCTTCTGCTCAGACAGTTTGCAACTTGCACGTCACTTCTGTCTCTGTCCCGGCTTGTGGGTTTTGAATTCTGGACTCTGGTTGCGGCTTTTCGCGTCGGTGTTTTCCACAATTTGGACTTCTAAGCGTCTTGAGATGACAAATTTTGTCACTTAATGATCGGTGTCAATCGTCTTTATTGGGCAAGATGTCGAGGTATGCTCTCGGAATTGTGGGATGCATGCGGCATATGCGGGATTCAAAACAATGCAAAACGCTTTCACGGACTTGTTGCGTCAGTTTGGCATGGCCTTTGCTATGTCTGTACAAGTAGATAGCGAGTTCATGGGTTCTGCAAACCTCGTGAAAGACTGTCTGGGGCAACAAACAGGAGACTAAAGAGATGAGGACCAAGGGCTTTACGTTGATCGAACTGATGATAGTGGTCGCCATTATTGCGATCATTGCCGCCATTGCCATTCCGAACCTGCTTCGTTCGCGCATTCAGTCGAACGAGTCGGCCGCCATTGGCAACCTGCGGACGGTGCTGGGTTCTGAGAATGCCTACAACTCGGCCAAGGGCGTGTATGGCAGCTATGCCGCCCTCACCACGGGCAGCACCCCGCCGTTCCTTGATGGCACGTGGCCCGGCGCGAAGAGTGGTTATACCTTCGCGGAAATCGGTTTGGGCACCGGTGCCAATTCGTTCAACGCCACAGCGGTGCCGGTTGGTCAGGGCACGACCGGTTCTCGCGGTTTCATCGTGGATGAATCCGGCGTGATTAAGGCCGCCGCAGCCGGCGCCACCAGCGGCGGGTCGCCGATCGGCCAGCAATAGCAGTAACACGCGCTTAGCCCAAGCCAACCTTCGGCGGCGGAGGTCACAACCGCCGCCGCCGATTTTTTTTGTTTCCGGCGAGTCGCCGGCACCGGGGAAAACCCGGCAAGAGTTGAATCTAAAAGACTATGATCGGATTGCCGCGCGCTTCCAAGTTATGTGCGGTGCTGACGTCGTTGGCTGTTTGAATCGGATTAGATGGATGGAGACTTGCCAGTGCAGTTTACTGTCCTGCAACGACAATTTATGTCACATCACACCAGTGGCAATCCGTCTTATCCGAATGATGCAATACTCAGCCCCGGCTTGAATTCATGCCTGTTTTGTGGTTTTTTGAGCATGGAATCAAGAAAAGAATACAAATGGGGTAACCCAAGATAGTTGGCGCAGTCCTTGCTTTGCAATTAGGTTGCGAAAGAGTACAATGGACCAGTGTGGCATGTGTGACTCATGCACGACTGTTTGAACGAACACAAGGGAGATGCGAAGATGAAGAACCGAGGGTTTACTTTGATCGAACTGATGATCGTGGTGGCCATTATCGCGATCATCGCCTCCATCGCCATTCCAAACTTGGTGCGTTCGCGCGTTCAGGCGAACGAGTCGGCCGCGATTGGAAACCTGCGGACCGTGTTGGGCTCCGAGAATGCCTACAACTCGGTCAAGGGCATGTATGGAAACTATGCCTCTCTCACCACGGGCAGCACCCCGCCGTTTCTTGACGGCACATGGCCCGGCGCGAAGAATGGCTATACTTTTGCCGAGATCACGCTGAACAGTTCCGGTTATTCTTTTGCCGCCGGGGCCGCGCCGATAGGCCAGGGCACAACCGGTTCGCGCGGATTTTTCGTGGATGACTCCGGTGTGATTCGTGGCGGCGTAAACGGGGCCACCACCGTCGGCGGAACGCCCATCGGCCAGCAATAGCCGCCGGGCCGGTTTGGCCGGTTATGGCGCTATGGTTTTGATGTTTGCGAGTGCGCTACGGCCTTGCTTGTTTGTGTGGTCATCTGTTCGGCAATCTTGTTTCCGGGCTCAAGCTGAAGCACCTTCTCTAAGTGGTGAAGGGCCTCATCGGGCCGCCCCAGCCGGATCAGTGGGTTCGCCAAATTGAGGCGGACACTGATCTGGCCGGGATCGAGTTCAAGCGCTCTGCCATATTCCCTGATTGCCTCATTCAGTTTCCCCTGGACGGCCAGCAAATTTCCCATGTTGTTGTGCGCATCCACCAGATCGGGGGCCATTTCGACGGCGGCGCGGAAGTGGGCCATGGCCTCGTCGAAGCTGCGGGACTGAACCAGAAGGCTCCCCAGATTGTTGTGGGCTTTGGGGTGTGCCGGTTTCCTTTGCAGCGCCTGACGATACCGGGATTCCGCCTCGGCGGGGCGGTTGAGAGACTCCAAGATCACGCCCAAATTGTAGAGTGCCTCCGCGTCCTGGGGATTGGCCTTCAATGCCATGTTGAACTGGTCCGCCGCCTCTTTGGGCTTTCCCCGATCCACAAGCGCCGCGCCGATGTTGTCGTGTGCGACGGCATTGTCCCCTGCAACGGCAAGATCATGGCTGAACAGCGTCAGGTCGTCTTTCCAATAGGCTGTCTGCCGGAAGGCGATCAGGCCGAGCGCGGCCACGGCAAGCGCCGCCGCCGCCGTCACCACCCCTGCGCGCGCCGGCCCCCTGCTTCCCAGTTCGTCCAAGCCCCATGCAACCATGACGAAGATGCCAACGAGGGGGATGTAGGCATACCGGTCCGCGTGGGAAAAGGAGCCGATCTGCACCAGTTCAATAACGGGCACCAGCGTTCCAAGATACCAGAACCATCCGATGATGAGGTACGGGCGGCGCCGGGCCTGGCGAAGGCACAACAGGGTGATTGCGGCCAATATTGCCGCGGCGCCGGCCACCTGCCATGCGGGGCGCGCGAGTGGGTGCGGGTAGTACACGGCCAGCCCCCACGGGCACAGGGTTTTCAGCAGATAGATCACGTACACAACCAGGGCGTTGGCGCAGCGCGCGGTGAAGGAAATCTTCTCGCCGAAGGCGAGATTGTTGCCGCGCGACTGCATGACGAAAGTGGTCACGCAGAAGAGTGCCGTCAGCAGGAAGAGCGGAATCTTTTCCGCGGCCAGCCGGAGGGTCGCCCGGGCCATGACGCGGGGCGGAGTGGACCGGTCGATTCGATCCAGCGGCCAGTAGTCCAGCAGCAGCAGGACAAAGGGCAGCGTCACCGCCATGGGCTTGGACAGCAATCCCAGGAGGAACAACACCGCCACTGCCAGATACCGTGCGGGGTTGGGGCGTCGCCCGTACCAGGCATAGCCGCCCAGGGCGGCGGTCCAGAACATCATGACGAGCACGCCTTTTCTTTCGGCGATCCAGGCCACGGATTCGACGTTCAGGGGATGCACGGCAAACAGCACCGCCACCAGCGCACTCGGCCACCGGCGCCCGGTCATGCGCGTGAGCACCAGGAAGAGCAGTACGGCGTTGAGCGCATGAATGACAAGGTTCGTCAGGTGGTGTCCCCAGGGCTGCAATCCGAAGAGTTGGCAGTCAAGCATGTGGCTCATCCAGGTGAGCGGATGCATATAATTGGCCATCGGGGTGGTGAAGGCCCAACGCACGCCGTTCCAGTGCAACCCGGCCTGCACATGGGCGTTCTCAAAGACATACAGCCCGTCGTCGTAGGAACTGAATCCGTGCGACAGGGTTTGACCGTAGATAGTGGCGCAGCACGCCGCCAATCCCGCACAGATCGCAACACATCTTAGGTTTGCAATGCCCAGCCTCATAACCCATAGGATAGAATACGGGGGTTCGGCCCTTCAACGGGACGTGCGGGGACGTGCAGCGGAAGGCGTTTTCGGGCGCATTCCTTGCGGGCCGCAGGGCGGGCAAGCCCGGCGCCGGGCTTGCCCGGGATCAGGGATGGGGCGCGGCCGGGGAGGGAGCGTGGGACGATTCCGCTTCGGCGATCATTTCGCGGGCGGATTTGTTTTCTGGATCGATTTCAAGGACTTTCCGAAGATGGGGGAGTGCCGTTTCGGGTTGTCCCGTCTGCAGGAGCAGATTGGCCAGATTGAGCCGCGCATTGATGTACGCCGGATCATTTTCCAATGCCTGCTGGTATTGCGACAGGGCTTCCGCCGTGTTTCCCCGGGTTGCCAGCAGGCTCGCGAGGTTGTTGTGCGCGTCGGCAAAACGGGAGTCCGCCGCCATGGCCCTGCGGTAATGGTCCACCGCCTCGTCAAACCTCCCGGTCTTGGCCAGGATGCCGGCAAGATTGTTGTGCGCCTGCGGGAAATCGGGTTTCCACCGCAGCGCTTCCCGGTATCGGGACTCGGCTTCGCCGGTCTTGCCCATTCCCGCCAGCACCGTTCCCAGGTTGTAGGAGGCCTGTGCGTCGTAGGGGTTGTTGCGGAGCACTTTGGCGTAGTATTCGGAAGCGTCGTCGGCTTTTCCCAAAGCTGCGAGCATTTCCACCAGCGCCATGTTTCCCTCCCGGCTCCTGGGGTTGGTCTTGAGAACCGTTTCAAAGGAGTCCAGCGCCTTGCCGGGGTTTCCAAGGGCCAGCCAGTACTCCCCCAAGCCGCACAGGGCGTGTTCCGATTCGGGATCAATCTCGAGCGCTTTTTCGTAGTGGGCCCTGGCCTCGTCATACCGGGCCAGCTTTAGGAGCGACGATGCCAGGTTCAGGTGGGCGGGCATGAAGCGCGGGTCGATGGCGAGGACCTCCATGTGCTTCTGCATGGCCTCTTCATATTTGCGCCCGTCAAACAGCATCACGCCAAGATTGTCGATGGATCGCGTGTAGGCCGGGTCGATCAACAGCGCGCGGTTGTATTGTTCTGCCGCTGCCTCCTGGTTTCCGCGGCCGTACAGGGCCACCCCCAGGTTGTTGCGGGCCAGCGCGCTGTCCGCGGTCACGTCCAGCGCGTGTCGAAACAGGGTTTCACTGCTCTTCCAGCAGGCTGTCTGGTTGGCCGCGGCCAGCACGTATCCGGCAAGCATCGCGGTCACCGCGCAGGCCATGACCGCCCCGGGAACGCGCCGGGACTGCCGAAGCTCGTCCAGTCCCCATGCCGCCATGATGAATATGCCGATGAGCGGGATGTATGTGTAGCGGTCCGCATGGGAGAAGGAACCGGCCTGAACCAATTCGATGACGGGCACCAGCGTGCCCAGGTACCAGAGCCAGCCCACGATGAGGTAGGGACGCCGCCGCATTTGCCGCAAGCAAAGGAGGGTGACGGCGACGAGCACCACGGCCGCCGCGGCGACCTGCCATGCGGGCCGCGCCAGCGGATGGGGATAGTACACGGCCAGCCCTGAAGGCCACACTGTCTTCACCAGGTAAAGCACGTAGACCACCACTGCATTGGCGCAGCGTCCGGCAAAGGGCACCTTCGCCCCGAAGGCCAGGTTCTTGCCGCGCATTTGCATGATCATAGTCACGGCGCACATCGCCGCGGTCAACAGGAACAGCGGGATTTTCTCCACCGCCAGCCGCGCCATTCTCTTCGCCATCACGCCGCCCGGAGCCGCAAGGTCCACCTGGCCGAGGGGCCAGTAATCCAGCAGCAGCAGCACGCAGGGAAAGGTCACCACCATGGGCTTGGACATGAATCCGAGCAGGAACAGGACGGCGGTGGCCAGGTAGCGCCTGAGACTGGGGCGGCTTCGGTGCCAGGCATAGGCGCCGATGCCCGCAGTCCAGAAGAGCATGCTCAGAACGTCCTTGCGCTCCGCCACCCACGCCACCGACTCGACGTGGAGCGGGTGAACGGCGAACAGGGCCGAGGCCAGCGCGGCGGGCCAGGTGCGTCCGGTCATGCGGGCAAGGACCAGGAAGAGCAGAACTGAACTCAGCGCATGAAAGATCAAGCTGGTGAGGTGATGCCCCCAGGGGCGCAGTCCGTAGATATCGCAGTCCAGCATGTGGCTCATCCAGGTGAGCGGATGAACGTACATGGCACGTTCCGTGGTGAAGGCCCAGCCGACATTGGCCCAGCTCAGCCCGGCCAGCACGTGGGGGTTGTCCGTCACGTACAGACCGTCGTCGTAATTGACAAAATCATGCGTCAGGGTTTGTCCGTATATGGCGACACAGCACAGGACCAGGCCTGCGCAGATTAATGCGTGCCGGTGTTTCACAGTGTGAACCTCAGGCGTTGGAAGAGCAGACGCGCCCCGCAGCCGGTCCCGGGGGGTGCGAACGTGTGGTGCCTGCGGGTCCGTGTGCTGTTCATTGTGCTTTTTTCTCCGGTGCGGGCGGGGATGATTTGTCCGCGTCGATTTCCTTCATCAACTGTCGGGCGTCGGCGTTGTTCGGGTCAGTTTCGAGCAATTTCCCCAACTGAGTTTCCGCCTCGGTGTTTCGGTGGTTTTCCATGTGCAGGCGGGCCAGGCTCAGCCGCGGGCCCGCGGCCTCGGGCTTGATTCTTATGGCCTCTTCGTACAACTTCACGGCCTCGTCCGTCTGTCCCTGAAACGCGAGCAGGCCGGCCAGATTGACCCGTGCCTGGGCGTAGTTGGGATCAAGGGCGATGGCCTTGCGGTAGTGCTCCACGGCCTCGTCGAGACGCTGCGCCTTGGCAAGCAGGCTTCCCAGATTGTTGTGCGCCTGGGCGAAGTCGGGGTTCCATTTCAGCGCCTCGCGGTATTTCCCGGCGGCCTCGTCGGGGCGTTTCATGCCGGACAGGATCACCCCCATGTTGTAGAGCGTCTGGGCGTCGCGGGGATCGGCCTGCAACGCCTTGTCATAGTACGCCAGGGCGTCGTCGTATTTCTGCTGTTCCACCAGAACGTCCGCTATGGCCAGATTTGCCTTCTTCCCGCCGGGTTCCCGCTTCAGCGCTTCTGCAAAGGCGTCAAAGGCCTCTTTGTGGCCGCCCAAAGTCATGGCAAGCGTTCCCAGCCTGCAATAGTCGTCCACCGACTTGGGATCTTTCTTTGACAGATCGGCGTATTCCGCCGTGGGCGCGTCAAGCCTGCCCAGTTGCTTCAGCGCAAGCCTGAGATGAATGCGGGCCAGCTCGAAGTTTGGGTTCAGTGCCAGCGCTGCGCGGTGTTTGGAGACGGCCTCCTCGTACCTGCCCTGTTCATAGAGGACGATGCCCATCTTGTTCAGCGCCGTGCCGTTGTTGGGGTCCAGTTGAAGCGCGCGCTGGAACTGGCTGTTGGCCTCTTCGTATCTCCTCTCGGCATACAGGGCACCACCCAGGTTGTTGCGCGATTCGGGGTTGTCCGCAGTCACCGCAAGCGCATGGCGGAACAGCGTTTCGCTGTTCTTCCAACAGCCTGCTTGGTGAATGGCGGCAAGGGTCAGCGCGGCAACGGCCAAAGCCGGGGCGAAAACCGCAATAGTTTTGGCAACGCGTCCCGACTCCAGCAAGTCATTCAGTACCCAGGCGACCATGATGAAGATGCCGATGAGGGGGATGTACGTGTAGCGGTCCGCATGGGAAAAGCTGCCCGCCTGCACGATTTCTATGACCGGAACCAGAGTGCCCAGGTACCAGAGCCAACCCACAATGAGGTAGGGCCGCCGGCGCATTTCCCGCACGCAGACAAAGGTGATTGCGATGAGCGTGACGGCCGCCGCGGCGATCTGCCACGCCGGGCGTGTGATTGGGTGCGGATAATAGACCGCCAGTCCGGAAGGCCACACCGTCTTTACCAGGTAAAGCGCATAGACCACCACCGCATTGGCGCACCGATCGGCAAAGGGGATCTTTGACCCGAAGGCGAGATTGTTGCCGCGCATTTGCATCGCCATCGTAAGGACACACATCGCCGCCGTCATCAGGAACAGGGGGCACTTCTCGACGGTCAACCATTTCAGCCGCCGCCCCATTGCGCCGAAGGGGGCGGCAAGGTCCACCCGGCCGAGGGGCCAGCAGTCCAGCAGCAGCAGCACAAACGGAAAAGTCACCATCATGGGCTTGGACATGAAGCCGAGCACAAACAGGACCGCCACAGCCAAATAGCGCCGGAAATTGGGGCGTTGCCGGTACCAGGCGTAGGCGCCGAGTCCCGCGATCCAGAAGAGCGCGCTCAGCACATCCTTGCGTTCCGCGATCCAGGCCACCGACTCAACGTGAAGCGGGTGGACTGCGAACAGGGCGGCCACGAGCGCGCTGGGCCATGTGCGCCGGGTCGCCTGGGCAAGCACCAGGAAGAGCAGCACCGAGCTTAGGGTGTGGAAGAGCAGGTTGGTGAGATGGTGTCCCCATGCATGCAGCCCGTAGATCTGGCAGTCGAGCATGTGGCTGAGCCAGGTGAGCGGATGCGTGTACATGGCGCGGTCGGTGGTAAAGGCCCAGACCACATTGGCCCAGCTTAGCCCGGCCTGCACCTCGGTGTTGTCCGTCACATAGAGGCAGTCGTCATAGTTGACGAAGTCGTGCGCCAGGGTTTGGCCGTAGATGGCCGCACAGCACAGCACCAGGCCCGCGCAAATCAACGCGTTCCGGCGCTTCACGGCGTGAAACCCGGGCTTTGGAAGAGCGGGGGGCGCCGGAATGACCGGGGCTGCGGGTTTGAATCAGTTCTGCTCATTGCGCTCTATTGTCCGCTGCGGACGGAGCCGGTTTGTCCACGTCGATTCCTTTCATCAGTTTCAGTGCGTCGGCGTTGTTGGGTTCCAATTCGAGGGCCTTTTTAAGCTGCGTTTCGGCCTCGGCGCCCCGGTGGTTCTCCAGAAGCAGGCGGGCCAGGCCCAGCCGTACGCCCACGGCCTCGGGCTTGGTTTTGACGGCCTGTTCGTAAAGGCCGATTGCCTCGTCGGCGTGCCCCTGGTACGC
>CAIXUF010000985.1 GCA_903922535.1 Candidatus Hydrogenedentota bacterium | reverse complement strand
GACGATGACGAAGAGCCAGCGGACGAGCTTGGTCACGACCGCTTCGATGTGAAGTTTCGGACGCGCCTCCTGCACGAGTTCCGTGGTGCGGCCGAAGTAGGTCTTCGCCCCGGTCAGCATCACCACGCCGTTGCCCTCGCCCCGGCGGACGACGGACCCCGACGAGAGCACTTCGCCGGGCGCCTTGTCTGCGTCTTTCGATTCGCCGGTCAACGCCGACTGGTCCACGGTCAACGCTCCCGTCAGAAGTTTCACGTCCGCCGGGACGATGTCGCCGGGTCGAACGCGCACGATGTCGCCTGGGACCAGCTCGCGGGCGGGAATGACCTGCCAGCTCGAATCGCGCCGGACGCGTGCACTAACCTGTAGCCGCCGCCGCAGTGCCTCCACGACACCGGCGGCTCGGCGCTCCTGCATAAAGCTCAAGACCGCGTTGATGACCAGCAACGCGCCCACCACGACGAGGTCCGAATACTTTCCGAGTATGGCTGACAGAATCATGATCAGTTCGAGCATCCATGCCGAGATTCCCCAGAATTTCCGGAGAAATTTGAGGACCGGGTGCCCTTCTTCTTCGGCCACTTCGTTGTAGCCGTGCTCCTTCCGGCGGGCGTCCACTTCAGCTCGTGTGAGCCCTGTCTCGGGGTTCACGTGGAGCGATGCGAGTGTGTCGGGAGCCGATACGGAGGCGATGTCAGGGGGCTTGGTGTCTTCTGTCTTCGAGGGCGTCGGCTCGGCTTCTGGTTTACTCGGGGTGGTTGGCATAGTAAAGACCCTCTCTGGTGCCGGTATAGTTAACGCCTGTTTGCCCGCGTTGGTGGCGTGCCACTTCCAGTTCCTGATTTCCGGCATCCGTCGGGCCCAGTAAAAGGGTCCTCCTTCACGCGCGGCCAAATAAACAGTGTCCAGCTCTATACTAATTGTTGTCCCCAATTGAATACGGCCGCAATATAGGTGTTCTACACATGATACATGGTACTATAATGGTGCATGAAGCTGAGACAGTCAAGATGCTTCGCTAAAGAAGATCAGTCTCACTTTGGCAACCACCTACAGTCAACGGGCCTACAAAAAGTCGGACAAATCCGCTTCCTCAGATGCCGCTTGAAGTCCAAGCATCTACGCCCAAGTCCTCTACTGTTCTACAACAACACGAATGGTGTAGCCTGTGCCTCCTCTGAGCTGAGCATCGATCTCAGCGAGTCCCGGGGTTGGACCGGCGGTAACGTGAAACCGAATAATCCCCAGCCGGGCAAAGCCAGGACCGAAGGACTCCGGCTTCAGCGTGACCGGTGCACCGCGCGGCGTAACAGACCCGATCGGCGTCTCATCACTGAGAATTTCCAGGCTCCCGCCCGCTGCCGCACGAAGCGACACGGAGGAACGGGCCTTGCCGGGCAAGTTGATAAGGAGGTCGATAGGCAGTGGCGCACCCTGGCCAACCAACACGTGCTGCCACTCCTCATTACGGCCATTATGAAGCTGATTGTAGGCTGCAATGACCGGTACGGGTTTGGGGGTAATGTGAATCGAGGTCTTGATGGCTCCGGATAAAGGTCCGGCGTCGGAAAGCGCGATAGCGAGAGGGTAGTCTCCCGCCTCGGCCGGATTGAGCGGGCCAAAGCGCAAGTGTATCGCTTTCAGGCCGGGACGTTCGGCAGGACCGGCCGGAAACGGCTCCGTCAGTTTTAGGACGATGGTTCGCGGGTCCTTGGGGTCCAGTCCCACAGTAAAGGACACGGACGCCGCCTTCTGCGGCCAGCCATAGAGGAGGACGGCTTCAGGGTGGACGCCGGGCTGCGGAGTAAAGACGGCCGGAAAAGTGAATCTGAACGTGGAACCGGCAGGCAGGGCATATCCGGGGATGGCCGGATCCATGGATTTATCGAAGACCACCCACGCTTCAAAAGGATGCCCTGCCGCAAGCCCCTCGCTGGTCATGGGCTGGTACCCTATCGTCGCCCCGATAGGGTCCGCCAGGGCTCCACCTGCACAGAGCAGGAGTACGATGCCGAGTATGCCTGTCAGCCATTTTGAAAGCTTGCCGCGAATAACAGTCCCCATACACTCACCTCCGGAACACGCTAATCAAATGATAGTCACTTGTCCCTAAGGCGGCAAGGGGTTCGGTGGTGTTCTCTCCCCCTGACGGGCTTCGGGCCGTTATG
>CAIXUF010000984.1 GCA_903922535.1 Candidatus Hydrogenedentota bacterium | reverse complement strand
GTCTTGACCACGTAGATGGTCTGTGCGGCAAAGGCCTCGTTGCACTCGACGAGCCCGATGTCCTTCACCGTAATGCCGGCCATGGCGCAGGCCTTCTCGATCGCGGGCACCTGCGGCGGGCCGAGATAGCCGGGATCGCCGCCGCACACGGCATACCCGCGCAGCTTGGCCAGCGGCTTCAGTCCCAGTTCCTTCACCAGCTTGCCGCCGGCAAGAACCGTGGCCGCCGCGCCGCAGCTTGTCTGGCTGGAATTGCCGGCGGTGCTGACGCCAAGCTTGGGCGACGCCGCAAAGGCGGGCCGCAGCCCCGCCAGACCCTCAAGCGTCGTTTCGGCGCGCGGGCCCTCGTCCGTGTCGAACACGTAGGTCTTGCCCTTGGGCCCGGGGACCGTCAGGGGCACGATCTCGTCCTTGAACTTGCCCGCGGCGATGGCGGCGACGGCGCGCTGGTTGCTGCGCAGCGCCCACGCGTCGCACTCCTCGCGGGTGATCTTGAAGTCCTTGGCCACGTTGTCCGCGCACAGGCCCATGCCGCTGTAGGCGCGCGGGTTCGTCTTGGTCAGCGTCGGGTTCGGCACCAGCTTGTTGCCGCCCAGCGGGATGATGCTCATCGACTCCAGGCCGCCGGCGATGGCGCAGTCGATCATGCCCACCTCGATCTTTGCCGCGGCGGTGGCCATGGCCTCAAGACCGGACGAGCAGAAACGGTTGATGGTCTCGCCGGAGATGGAGTCGGGCAGGCCGGCCGCCTGAAGCGCGACACGGCCCACATTCATGCCAGACTCGGCCTCGGGGAACGCGCACCCCATGATGCAGTCGTCAATTCTGTCCAGGGGCACGCCGGAGCGTTTTGCCGCCTCGGCAATGACCGCCGCGCCCAGATCGTCGGGGCGCACATGCGCAATCGCACTGCCCGCCTTGGAACGGCCCACCGCGGTGCGCACCGCGGAAACGATATATACGTTGTCCATTTCAAGTCTCCCTTAGTTGCGCAGCGGCTTGCCGGTGGCAAGCATGTTCTGGATGCGGGCCTGTGTCTTCTCAGTACCGCAGAGGCTCATGAACGCCTCACACTCGAGGTCCAACGCGTCCTGCTCGGTCATCGGCGTGCCCTGGATGCGGTCACCGCCGCACAAAACGTTCGCCACGTGGCCGGCAATCAGCATGTCGTGCTCGCTGGCGAAGCCGGCCTGGTTCATGCCCCACACGCCCGCGCGGAACATGGCCTTGCCCGTCTCGCCCATCGCAATGAGGCGCGGCGCGCGCGGCGGCGTGTAGCCGGCCTTGATCAGGCCCAGGCACACGTCCTTGGCGCGCTGCAACTGGTGGTCGAAGTTCGGCAGGACGATGTCCGACGCCCGGAAGTAGCCCAGTTCGACGACCTCGCTACCGCTCGTGCCGACCTTGGCCGTGGCGATGTTCTCAAACGCCCGGCGGATGAACGGAAGCGGATCGGCGCTCACGTTCGACGGGATGTTCTCCAGCGCCCGGACCAGCATCTCCTTGGTGCCGCCGCCGGCCGGAATCACGCCCACGCCCACCTCGACAAGGCCCGCATAGGTCTCGCCCGCAAGCACGACCTTGTCGCAGTGCATGTTCACTTCCACGCCGCCGCCAAAGGTGTAGTGGTGCGGCGCGCCGACAACCGGTTTGGAGCAGTACTTCATGCGCATGCCGCCGGACTGCAGTCCGCGGACCATGGACTCGATGGCGGCCCAGTCGCCCTGCATGGCCGAGCCGAGCACCAGCATCAGGTTGGCGCCCGCGCTGAAGTGCGGGCCCTGGTTGCCCACGACCATGCCCTCGAACCTGCCCTCTTCAAGCAGGTCGACGCCCGCGTTGAGGATGGCGACGATGTCCGGGCCGATCGCGTTCATCTTGCAGTGGAACTCGGCGCAGACGATGCCGTCGCCCAGGTCGATCAGGCTGGCGTCGTCCATTGCCTTCACAATCTTGGTGCTGTTGGTCTTGACGTTGATCAGTTTCAACTCGCGCGGGTTCACCGGCACCGGCTTGTAGGACTTCGACGCGAGGTCGAAGAACATGTCCACGCCGTTCTCCATCTTGTAAAACGACGCGCCGCCCGCGTCCTTGAGCGCCTGCGCCACCGGCGGCAGCGCAACGCCCTCGGCGGCCATGCGCTCGCACACCGCGTCAAATCCCAGGATGTCCCAGGTCTCGAAAATGCCCTTCTCCCAGGCGAATCCCCACTTGCAGGCGTTGTCGATGTTGACGATGTCGTCGGAAATCTCGGGGATGCGGTTGCCCGCGTACTGCGCCATGTTGGCGAAGAACGCGAACAGGGCCTTCGAGCCCTTGTCGTCGCTCAGATGCATGACGCGGATCTTGTCTTCCAGTTTGTCCATGTTGCGGACCGCGCCCGTGCAGCCAAACTTGGGTTTCATCGGCGGCCGGTAGTCCCCGGCGACGGGATCATAGGCGAGAATGATGTTCTTGCCCTTCTCGTCCTTCTCCTTGGTGCGCTTGTAGAAGCCGGAGCCCGACTTGTCGCCCCAGAGGCCCTTTTCCACCATCTTGGTGAACCATTCCGGGCCCTGCATGAGGTCGTGCCGCTCGTCGTCCGGGCAGCCGTTGAACACGTTGCCCACCACCTTGTGCAGCGTGTCGAGACCGACGAGGTCGGCCGTGCGGAACGTGGCCGAGCCGGCGTGGCCGATGGCCGTGCCCGTGAGCGCGTCCACCTCTTCCACGGTCAGTTCGGACTTCGTCAGTTCGTGCATCAGGTACTGCATGGCGAAGGTGATAATGCGGTTTGCGACGAAGTTGGGCGTGTCCTTGGCGTACACGATGCCCTTGCCGAGCACGTTCTCGCCGAACTTGGCCATGCCCGCAAGCACGTCCGGGTCCGTTTCGGGAAGCGGAATCAGCTCCAGCAGCTTCAGGTAGCGCGGCGGGTTGAAGAAGTGCGTGCCCAGGAAATTGCGCCGCATCTCCTCGGGCATCTTCTCCGCGATGGCGCGGATTGGAATGCCGCTGGTGTTTGTGGTGACGATGCTGCCCGGCTTGCGGTGTTCGGCCACCTGCGCGAACACCTGGTGCTTGATGTCCAGGCGTTCCATGACGACCTCAATGATCCAGTCGCATTCGGCGATCCTGGACATGTCGTCCTCGAAGTTGCCCGTCTCAATCATGTC
>CAIXUF010000983.1 GCA_903922535.1 Candidatus Hydrogenedentota bacterium | reverse complement strand
GTTCTGCAGGTCGAGCAGATACATCGCGCCGAAGGTGCCTATGTCGCACAGCACCTGGTCGTTGTAGGTCTTCTTGACCAGATCCTTGATACCCGCCAGCGCCACGTTTGCGGCGTCGATGTCCACGCCGGCATCGCGATAACTAAGGGAAACTTTCTTGTCGTCTGTCATGACAGAATACCTCATGATGGCTGTGCCCCCTGGGGCGAAACAGACCACAGGATACGCGCGGGCCTGTCCATAAGTCCAATGAAATGTTATGATATGGTCGATAAGGAAAGCTTATGCAACTGTCTTCTCAAGCATGGACTGCATGGACACCATGGACTTATCCCATCAAAGAGACTGTTCCTTTGTCCATATCGTCCATCCCGTCCATAAAGTCCATGTCGTCCATAGCGTAAAAGACCAAAGGCTCAACGGCATCTCCTGCCTTGAAAGGCCCCCAACATGACCCTTGACGCCATGAAATGCTTCTGCGCGCTGGTGGAAACAGGCAGTTTTCGCGCCGCCGCGGAGCGGGTGTTCCGCTCGCAGCCGGCCGTGAGCCAGCAGATGCGCAGTTTGGAACAGGAACTGGGCCACACGCTGGTGGACCGGCGCACCGGCCGCCCCACCGCGCAGGGGCAGGTGCTCTACACCCGCGCCCGCGACATTCTGCGCGCGATGGAGGCGCTCCAGCGTGAACTGGCCGACCAGGACGCGGGGCCCGCCGGAGAACTGCGCCTGGGCACGAGCGACACGACGGCGATGTATCTGCTGCCGCCCTACGTGCGGCGTTTCGCCGAACGGCTGCCGCAGGCGCGGCTGGTGGTCACGAACCGCAGTTCCGACGCGATTGCCGCGCAAGTGGTGCGCGGAGAGCTGGACCTGGGCATAGTCACATTGCCGCAGAACCATGCGGATCTGGCCGAGGAGCCCCTTTTCCGGCAGCGCCTGCTGCTTGTCGTGCCGCGCGGGCACCGTCTGGCCAAGCACAAGCACGCGACCCTGGACGATCTGCGCGACACGCCCATCCTGATGCTGGACGCCCGCACGCGCACGGGCTCGCTGCTGGGCAACTTCTTCCGCAAGACCGGTTTCACGCCTGCCGTGTTTCTGGACAGCGGATCTTTCGAGGTCATCAAGCGGTACATCGCCGAGGGCACAGGCGTTTCGTTCCTGCCGGAGACCGTCCTGGGCGCGCACGACAGCGGACTGGTTGCCGTAACCATGGACGGACTGCCCGAGATTATTATTGGCGTGATTTGGCGCCGCGACGCCTACCTGGGCCGGGCTGCCCGCGCGTTTCTGGAACTGTTGCGGGAGAAGGGGTGAACGAAGCGCGGGCCGCCGCCCTTTGGCGACGGCCCGCGAACCGTGCGGCAAGGAGAATTGAAACGGCCGTCTAAAACACGGCCGACATGATGCCCAGCAGGTTGGCCACGCCCCTGTTGCAGAAGGTTTCGCCGTTGGGCTCGTACTTGGCAAACTCCACGTGACCGTCCATGAACAGCACGTTTGAACCGCCCGGAATATGATTGAACGCCGTGGGGATGTAGGCGACATGGTCGTAACTGACCGGCATGGAGCTTTGGGATGTGTTGGCGCTCCCCGCATTGTTGATGTCGGTGATCAGAAAACGCTCCACGCCTTCCCGCAGCCGATATATCGTGCTCGACCCGCCATTGCCCATGCCTGCGGCGGTGGATATGTCGTTGTCCATGGCCTTGGCCATCGCCTGGGCGTCCCTGCTCATGAACGCGGCGGTAAGTCCGCCGTTGAACAGGGCGCTGATGGCGGCAATGACTTGGCTCGATCCCTGGGTCGGGGGATTGGCGGGAACTTTGTCGGCTTCGCCCACCAGGCCGAAAACCGTGGTCAGGGCCGTCATGTCGGCCATGCCGTAGGACGTGCCGTAGCGGTCAATCACCCAGCCAAGATAGGCGTAGCTGTTGCCGGCGGCGCTCGCGCAGCGGCTTGCGCCCAGCCCGCTGTCTGACGGCCATGTGGTGTCGAGGCAGATTGCGTCGCTGTTCGGCGCCGTGAAGCGCTTCTTCATGAGCGCCGCGCCCGGCGCGGACGGGCACACCAGAATCCACGGGTCGGTCAGGTACTCGGGGTACATGGCAAACATGTTGGGGCAAACGTTGACGACGGGCTCGATGCTATTATGGTGATAGGGAAGCATGCCCGCCTGCATGGTGGGGAAACTTCCCTTGGCCTCATTCGAGTACATTTTGAACACCAGGCCCATCTGTTTGAGGTTGTTTTGACAGCTTGAACGCCGCGCCGCCTCGCGGGCTCGGGCCAGCGCAGGCAGCAGGATGGCGGCCAGAATGCCGATAATCGCGATGACCACCAGCAGTTCGATGAGCGTAAATCCAGACTTCTTCATGATGAGTGCTCCGTATTGCAGTTTAAAGCGGGCACATGCCTTCCATATGGGAAGCGCACGATCCTGGCTCCTGTCCAGGCACTTTTTGTGTCACGGCCCCCCTGCACCCGCAGCAACTGTTCCAGCGGCGTCTTTTCCAGAACCGTCTCGGAGTTGATTGCAGCCAGCGAGCGCGGGGTTGCCCAATGGTTTCATGCAGTTGGGCGTGACGCTTTTGAAGCGCCACGCCCAACGTTATCCCAAGGAATCACACCCGTCCGAACAAAACACATGCCGCCGACCTGTCAGGCGGTCAAGGCGAGATGCGGGATCTGGGTCAGCCGGTCACCGGCTGGTGGAAGCGATCCCACCCACGATAGTCGCCACACAGGGGAGCACCGGCGGTGTGCCGCCGGTGTCAGAGTTGATGTACTTGACAAAGTCCACGTGGCCGTCCATGTACAGAACGTTGCAGCCGCCCGGAACGTGGTTGAAGAAGTCGATCGCGCCGGCGCCCGCAAGCTGATCCAGCAT
>CAIXUF010000982.1 GCA_903922535.1 Candidatus Hydrogenedentota bacterium | reverse complement strand
TCCTGCCAGGTGTTCGGCGCAAAATGGATGAACATGCCCATCTCGGCATCCTGCCACGCGGCCTGTTCCGGCGTCGGCACCGCGCGCGGGCCGCTTGAATCTTCGGCACACGCCCGGGGGCCCAGTCCCAATCCGCACGCCACCGCGGCCACCCACCCGATCGCCCATTTCCATTGATTGTTCATTTCCTGTTCCTTCTGCAAAAGGGAGCGCCTGAAGAACTGTCACTCCAACAATGGAGTGATTGTGCCACTGCGGGCACGCAACTGCAAGGTCAATGCGCGTCACGCACGTTTGTACAATCCCCCCCGTGTCCTGTTAAAGTCTCCCCTTACCCATGATTCCGACGCGAGGAGTTGTTGTTGATGGAATACCCCTATCTGCTGTTGGATGCCGGAGGCACCCTAGTTTTCCCGGATCAGGAGCTGATCACAAACACCCTGGCCGCGCATGGGTGTAAACTGGATCCGGAGCGTGTCTACGAGGCCCATTTCCAGTTGGTCCACCAGTACGACGTGCATGTCCGCGAAACGGCCGCACTGCCGTCAGTTTCCATTGGGACTTTCTACAGGGACATGATGGTGCGTGCGGGCGCATCCAAAGAGGCTGCGGAAGGCGTCGTGGACGCGCTTGTGGCCAGACACGACGAAACCAGCCTGTGGACGTACACAAAGCCGTGGGTGGTCGAGACGCTGGAACTGCTCCAAAGCCGGGGCGTACGCATGTCGGTCATCTCCAACTCGGACGGCCGCGTCCGGCAGCAGCTTGAGGCATGCGGAATCACCCCCTACCTTGAGGCCGTGTTCGACAGCAGGATTGTGGGGGTCGAAAAGCCTGATCCAGGGATCTTTCTCCACGCGATGGAGAGGCTGGGACTTTCCGCGGCGGAATGCGTCTATGTGGGCGACTTCTACAGCGCCGACGTCGTCGGGGCAAACCGTGCGGGCATCGGTTCCGTGCATCTTGACCCGCTCGGATGTTACGGCGACTGGCCCGGTGTCCACCTGCGTGATATTCGGGCGCTGCCGGACTGCATGGCGGAACTTAGCGCCAACCCGGCACGCTTTGAACTCCATCCCGCGCGCGGTTGCTAAAAGCCCCCCGGTGCGGTCCACCCCCACATGGGTTTCGCCCGCGAACGCATGTGCGGGGCCGGACCGCCCCGACGTTTGGATTGCGCCCGGAGTGGTGTTAAAATCACGCGTTTGCAGTTCGACCCCGACGGTTTGTTTTCTTTGAAACTTAAGGTACAAAGAAGGAAAGTCAGCCATGAAGCAAATTCGAATTCTGATGTCTCTGTGCTCTTTCTGCGCCGTGGGAGCCTTGGTTCTGTTGCCCGCTCTTGGCGCCGTCGGGGCCACTCCGGACCCGTCCAGCTCCACCCCGCCTGCGGCAAATGCCCCGGCCCCGGCCACCGCACCCGTGCCGGCACCGGCAACCGCCGGTTCGCCGCCCAAGTTGGTGATCCCCGAGCCCACCTTCGACTTTGGTTCGCTGGATAACAACGAGATCGTCAAGCATGACTTTGTCCTGCGCAATGAAGGTACGGGCGTGCTGGAAATAAAGGAAGTCAGGCCCGGGTGCAGTTGCACCACGGCGCAAATAGACAACAAGACCATCCAGCCCGGCCAGGAAGAAAAGGTGGTCAGCACCCTGAAACTCAAAGACAAACAGGGCAAACTCACCAAGATCATAGCGGTCATGACCAACGACCCCGCCACGCCCTATATGAACCTGACCCTGACCGGAACAGTGACGGCCCCCATCATGCTCGACCCCCAATCCGTCACCATCCCCCAGGTTCTGGATGACGAGTCCCGCAGCACCAAGTTCAGGGTCTATGCCAACAAGGAGGGCTTGTCCTTCGCCATTAAGGCTGTCGAAATCAACGGCATAAGCTTCATGGAGCACGAAACCAAGGAAATCACCCCCGGAAAGGAATACAGCATCGAAGTCCGGAGCAAGGGTGCAATGCCGACCGGCTCCCACATTGGACACCTGCTCGTTCGGACTGACTGCCCGGACATCCCCAGCATTTTCGGCACCATCTCCGTGCAGGTCGTCGGCGCCATGCTCGTCACGCCGCCCACGGTCCTCGTGGGCTTCTCCGAAAAGCCCGGCGAAAAGGAAACCCAGCAGATAATGGTCGCACCGGGCCGCCTCAAGGAGTTCACCCTCACCGGGGCGGTTGCACCCGTCGAGGGCATGAAGGCGGACATCAATAAACTGTCCGAGAATAACTACTCCGTAAGACTCGTCGACATGCCCAAGGACGATTCGCTCGACGGCAAGGAACTCATACTCAAGACCGATTCAACCACAAGTCCCGAGATGCGCGTTCCGTTCAAGGTGTTTGGGATTAAGACCGAGGCGCAGAAGGCGGCCATTGCGGCGGCGGTCGCGGCGACAAATGCGGCCGCGGCGGCGGCAGCGCCGTCCCCGGCAACGCCAAGCCCGGCGGCCCCAGCACCCGCAGCCCCGGCCCCGGCGCCAGCCCCCGCACCGGCGGCAAAATAGGCGCATTCCACGAAAGCATAATGCACATCCAGCCTCGTTGGCATTGCTTGGGGGGCGTGTTGTGCGTGTTTTCCAATCCAACGCCGGACGACACTTGATGTCGTCCGGCGGCGATGGAAAAGATCCAGAAAACGTCCCCAGCCGCAAATGCATTTTGACAAGAGTTTCTTTTGGTCTCACGAGGGTGCCCGTTCGCCGAAAATGGAATGGAGTGCGCAATGGCCAAACTCAAACTGGATCTGCACGACATTTTCAACCAGGGGGATCAGCTTGAGCAGGCGTTGAACCGCGTTATCCGGGAGGCCGTGGAGAAGCGGGTCGAACTGGTTGAGATCATTCCGGGAAAGGGAAGCGGGCAGTTGAAGAAGAAGGTGCTGCGGTTCCTGGCCCGGCCGGACATCAAGGCGCTGTATCATCGGCTCGAAAAGGACAGCAAGAACTTCGGGCGCGTCTTTGTCCATTTCCGGCACTGACCGCGCACACTTTCCAAGAATTTGCAAACGCCGCTGGCTGCCGCCTGGAAATCAACTTGGTGCGGACGCGGGTACATTGGGCAAAATGAACGATGTCCCGCGGCAGTTTTGCGGCAGACCCACCCAGGCGTTACCATTCTCCCATGCGTGACCGCAGTCACGGTCCCGTTGGGATTTCAAGTGCCCTTGGCGGGCATTCTGGTTATTGACGGCGTGGAAGATTAGTCTTCCAACACAAGGAGGCGTTGTCATGGGAAAGAACCTGTGCATGGCGGTTGCGTTTCTGTCTGCATGGACGCTGGCGGCCCTTGCGGACGATGCGGTGGTGAGGCCGGTGGCGCCGGTGCCCGTCGCGGACAAGGACCGGATCGAGAACTGGACCGGCAAAAACGTGCTGGTCTTCACGCCGCATCCCGATGACGACACGTTCCTGTGCGGCGGCACCATGGAACTGCTGGCGAAGCACGGCAACACCGTGCGGATCGTCATCTACACGAACGACAACAAGGGCTCGAAGGACACGGAGATGACACGGGAACGGCTTGCGGTCATCCGGCGCGCCGAGGAGGAGGCCGCGTGCGCGGTGCTGGGGATTCCGAAGGAGAACCTCACCTGGCTTGGATACGAGGACGGCGATCTCGAATACGCCAACCCGCAGCGCCTGCGCGGCGAGGTCTGCCGCCTGATCAAGAAGTATCGTCCCGACGCGGTATTCACGCTCGACCCCGGCGAGGAGTACGTCCGCTGGCACAAAACGGACCACCGCATGGCGGCGAACATCACGAAAGACGCGTTCATCGCGTGCGAATGGCACCTGTACTACCCGCAGCACCTGCTCGACGAGGGCCTCAAGGGCTACTCCGTGCCGGTCGCCTACTACTACTATACGACCTCGCCGAATTACGCCGTGGACATCACCCCGATCATAGAGGATAAGGTCAAGGCATCCAACAAGCACGTGAGCCAGTTCCCCCCGTCCGTCGACAAATACACGCCCGAGATGAGCGAAGAGACCTACCAGTCCCTGCGCAAGGACTGCCTGAAAGAGGCAAAGGACGGCGACAAGTACGTGGAAAGGTTCCGCCGGGAGGAATTGCCGTAACGGAACGGGGTGAGACCCGCCCTGCCTCCATGCACTTCCCCGCATAGAGGCGGGGCAGGGCGTCTGATGGGCAAGAACCGATTGGTAGTCTGCCGCCGATTTCCGGAACAGCCGGCAAGAATGCCGGCGCTCCCAGTATCATTTGATTGCGTAGAGGCGGTTCAGGGTGGAGACGTACAGCGTGCCGTTGGCGGCGGTGGGAGTGCCGTTGATTTCATCGGGAAATTGGGTGGTCAGCACGACGGTCTTGGCCTTGTCCGCGGCAAACACCATGAATGCGCCGTCGCGGGCGGCTACATAGACCTTGCCCTCTGCAATGAGCGGGGAGCCCCAGATGGAATTGCCCACGTCGTGGGTCCAATAGGCTTGGCCGGTGTCGGCATCGACGCAGTGGAGCGTGCCTTTGCCGTCGGTGACGAACACGAGGCCGTTGACGATGGCGGGCGTCGCAACGCTGTAACGTTCGAGTGGATAGGACCAGAGCGCGGCGGTCTCGGTGACTTCGCCGGTCTTGCTGGCGTCGATGCATTTGAGCCAGGCCTGGTGCTTGCCCCACCAGATATCGCCGCCGACGGTGACGTATATCCGGTTGTTGTGGAAGACGGGCATGCCCATGATCTCGCTGGGGCTTTCGTGGGTGTTCTTGGAGTAGCTGTGCACGTTCTCCTTGGGGCCGGTCGGATCGCAGTCGAAACGCCACACCCGTTCGAGGGTTTGCACCGTCTCCGGAAGCGGCGGGGACAGCGCGTTGAACGCGTAGACGACGCCGTCCGCGCCCCCGAAGAAGATCTCGCGCCGTCCGCCCACTTCGCCGAGTGACGGCGAGGACCAGGTGCAATGGAAGATGCGCGGGCCGATGCCTTCGCCGTCTTTGGCAACGAGTTTGCCCGTCTTCTTGTCGAGCACGATGAGGCTGGGCGCCTCGGGCGCGCGTATCTTGACGTGCGTGTTGTCCACACCGTTGCCGGTGTTGAGATAGAGACAGTCTCCGTCCACAAGAATGGACACGTGCTGCGAATCGTGCGGATAGACGCCGACGCCCGCGCGCATGTCGTACAGCCACAGGATGTCCGCGTCGGTCGGCCCAGGCTCCATGGCGGGCTGGTCCGCGGGAGTCATGTGACGGGCCTCGTCTGTGTACGGCCCGTCGTTGCCGTCGGCGAGCCCGTTCAGGTCAAGGCAGACCACCTCGCTCCGGTTGGTCACGGTGTAGACCCGGTCGCCCTCGACGGTCGGCTCGGAACACAGCCCGATGCCCGGCCAGTCCAGATAATCGTCGCCGCCGGTGCGCGGCACAACGAGCTGCCAGCACAGGCTCCCGTCTTTCTCGTTCAGGCACAGCATCACGCCCCGGTCGCCCTTCTGGCGCGGGTCGCGCGGGTCGCTGTTGTTGCTGCCGATGAACACCTTCCCCCCCGCGACGATGGGTGAGCTGTACGAACCCCCGCCGAGGGACGCGGACCACAGCACGTGGTCCCCTGTGGCGGGGTCAAAGGTTGTGGGCAGACCTGTCTCGCCGGACAGCATGTTGCGCGTCTGCCGTTCGCCCCATTGCGGCTGGTCCGCCGCCAATACGGCACCGGCTGCGCACAGCAACGCCGAGGCGCACAGCAGCGTTCCAACAGATCGCACCTGCATTTACCACTCCTTGCGTGAGAACGAAACGAACAACCCGGGCATTCTCCGAACAGGCCCTGCCGCTGTCCATAACGCAAAGCGCGCAGATCGAGAAACGCGTCCGGGCTGCAAGTTTAGTTGAATGAGGCACCTGACTGCGAGAAATCAAAGCACCTTTAATAGGGGACGCTACCCCTATTTCTCATTCTTGGACATTTCCTTTCGTGGTCGGCCGGCCTTGCGCGCACGGACGGGCCGGTTCAGCACCGATTCCAAAAGGTTGAGGAACATGGCCCCGCCCAAGGGGCGGCCGGTGCGGGTGTGCAGGCGCAGGCGGTCGGTCTCTTCGGGTGCGTCCGCCTCCTCAAGGAAGGCATGCCAGTCGCCCACCTGCTCCGTCAGAAATGCGCTGTCGCCAGCCAGCACGTCGTCGCGAAGTCCGCAGTGCGCCGCCGCGCTCGACCAGGGATATTCCTCGGCATGCGCCACCATTCCCGCGCGCAGCGGGTTGCGCTCGACGTAGCGCAGCGCGCGCAGATAGTGCGCGTCATCGAGTGCGCAGGAAAAGAAACGCCCCTGCCAAAGGCGGCCCGTGATGCCCTGCGTCCAGTTCACATGCTGCGCATAGCGCAAATGCACCGGCTTGAACACGTCGCAAAGGGTGCTCTCACGCTGCGGCACCGCCACAATATGCACGTGGTTGGTCATCAGGCAATAGCCCTTGACCGCCAGCCCGTGCCTGCGACCGTACTCCAGAAGCAGTTTCAGGTAAACGTTGCGGTCCCCGTCTGAAAAAAACACATCCTCCCGGCGGTTGCCCCGCTGGGTGATGTGATAGGGAATCCCCGGCACCACGATGCGCGAACCTCTTGGCATGCAAACAGAATATCAGGGATAGGCCCTCATGTCATGCAGAAATAGGGTAGCGTCCCCTGTTTCCTGTGCGCAG
>CAIXUF010000981.1 GCA_903922535.1 Candidatus Hydrogenedentota bacterium | reverse complement strand
GTAGTTTGGATCAAAGGCGACGGCCGCGCGGTAGTGTTCAACGGCCTCGTCGAGCCGTTGCGCGTTGGCCAGCAGGCTGCCCATATTGTTGTGCGCCGCCGCCAGGTCGGGCTTGCAGCGGAGGGCCTCGCGGTATTTCTCCATCGCCTCGCCCATCATCCTCAGCTTGGACAGCGCCACGCCCATGTCATAGAGCGTCTGGGCGTCCTGGGGATCGGTCTGCCGGGCCTTTTCGTAATAGTCGAGCGCGGCCCCGTACTTTCCCTCATCCACCAGCACGTCGCCAACCGCCACGTTCACCCGCTTGCTGTTGGGCTCCATCTTGAGGGCGGTCTCAAAGGCGTTGAATGCGCCGCCGGGGTCGCCCAGGGTCATGGCAAGGGTGCCCAGGCGGCAGAAGTCCTCCACGGATTTGGGGTCTTTTCGACCGATTTCCCTGTATTCGGCCTCAAAGGCATCCAGTCTTCCCAGTTTTTGCAGTGTAAGTTTGAGGTTTCTCCGTGCCCGTTCATATGCCGGTTCTATGGCAAGCGCTTCCTTGTGCCTGGCAAGCGCCTCCTCGTAGCGTCCCGTATCGTGGAGGGTAAGGGCGAGGTTCTCTATGGCAACGTGGTTGGTCGGGTCAAGCTGGACGGCCCGTTCGCCGTGTTCAAGCGCCTCTGCCAGTCTCTTCTTTTGATACAGGCCGAACGCCAGGTTGTTCTGGGAGGTGGTGTTGTCCGGAGTCACAGCCAGCGCGTGCCGAAACAGCTTCTCGGAGTCTTTCCAGTAGGCGGTCTGGTGGATGGCGATGGCGGTGAAAGCGGCGACGGAAAGCATGGCGGCAACAGTCACGGCCTTCCCCGAGACAAAGGACCTGTTCCGAAGTTCATCCAGCGAAAACGCCACCATGATGAAGATGCCGATGAGCGGGATGTAGGTGTAGCGATCGGCATGGGAGAAGGACCCCGCCTGAACCAGCTCAATGACGGGCACCAGGGTGCCCAGATACCAGAGCCAGCCGACAATGAGGTGGGGGCGCCGCCGCATTTCCCGCACGCAGACAAGGGTGACCGCGATGAGCATGAGGGCGGCCCCGGCCACCTGCCATGCAGGGCGGGTGATCGGATGCGGGTAGTACACCGCCAGCCCGAAGGGCCAGAGGGTCTTCACCAGGTAAAGAACGTATACCACCGCCGCGTTGGCGCAGCGGTCAACCAGTGGCACCATTCGGCCGAAGCCAAGGTTTCTGCCGCGGACCTGCATGACCATGGTCACAACGCACATCGCCGCGGTCAGCAGAAACAGGGGGATTTTTTCAACGGCCAGCCGGGCCAGTTTCCGCCCCATCGCGTTTGTCGAAACCGTGTGGTCCACCTGGCCCAGCGGCCAATAGTCCAGCAGCAGCAGCACGAGCGGAAAGGTCACCACCATGGGCTTTGACAGGAATCCGAGCAGGAACATGACCGCCACGGCCAGATAGCGCCGGGAACCGGGGCGTTGCCGGTACCATGCGTAGGCGCCCATGCCCAGGGTCCAGAAGAGCATGCTCAGCACGTCCTTGCGCTCCGCCACCCAGGCCACCGACTCAACGTGCAGGGGGTGAACGGCGAACAGGGCGGCAGCCAGGGCGCTTGGCCACACTTTTCGCGTCATGCGGGCCAGCACCAGGAAGAGCAAAACCGAGTTGAGCGCATGAAAAAGAAGGCTGGTGAGATGGTGTCCCCATGCGTGCAGCCCGTAGAGACTGCAGTCGAGCATGTGGCTTAACCATGTAAGCGGATGCATGTACATGGCACGGTCGGTGGTGAACGCCCAGCCCAGATTGGCCCAGCTCAGGCCGGCCTGCACCTCGGGGTTTTCCGTGACATAAAGAAGGTCGTCGTAGACGACGAAATCGTGTGCCAGTGTCTGGCCGTATATGGCCACACAGCACAGGACGAGGCCCGCGCAGATCCATGCATGCCGGTTGTTCACAGCGTCACTCTCCAAACCCGGGCTGGACGGATCCTGCTCATGGTGCTCTATTCTCCGGTGTGGGCGGGGAGGATTTGTCCGCCCCGGTTTCTTTCATCAGCTTTTGGGCGTCGGCGTTGTTGGGATCCGTTTCGAGGGCCTTTTTCAGATGCGTTTCGGCCTCGGCGCTTCGGTGGTTTTCAATGAGCAGGCGGGCCAGGCTCAGCCGCACACCCACAGCTTCGGGAGTGATTTTGACAGCCTGTTCGTAAAGCGCGACGGCCTCGTCTGCGTACCCTTGGAACGCGAGCACACTGGCCAGGTTGACGCGGGGCTGGGCGTAGTTCGGGTCAAGGTCGATGGCCCTGCGGTAGTGCCCGACGGCCTCTTCCAGCCGCCGCCCGTTGGCCAGCAGATTTGCCAGGTTGTTGTGCGCCTGGGCGAAGTCCGGGTTCCATTTCAGCGCCTCGCGGTACTTTTCGGCGGCCTTGTCGGGCTGTTTCATCTTGGCGAGCATTAGGCCCGCGTTGTAGAGGGTATGCACATCCTTGGGGTCCGCCTGAAGCGCCTTCTCGTAATAGGTGAGCGCGTCCGCATAATTCTCCTCTTTCGACAGCGCGTCCGCGATGGAGATGTGGACCTTCGTGCCGCCGGGTTCCATCTGCAGCGCCGCTCCGTAGGCGCGGAAGGATGCCTCGTTGTTTCCCAAAGCCATGGCAAGGGCGCCCAGCCGGCAGTACTGCTCCACCGTTTTTGCCGGATTCTGTTCGAGCTGACGGCATTCATCCTCGATGGCGTCCAGTTGCCCGAGCGCCTTCAGGGTCCTTCTGAGGTTGTTCCGTGTTTTTGCGTCGTCGGGCTGGAGGGCCAGCGCCTCGCGGTGTTTGGCCAGCGCCTCCGCGTAGCGTCCCTCCTCGTGAAGGATCATGGCTGTGCGCTCAATGGCCACATTGTTTCCCGGGGCCAACTGCACGGCGCGCTGGCAGTGTTCGAGCGCCTCCGCCATCTTCCCTTTCTCATAGAGGCCCACGGCCAGATCGGTCTGGGAGAACGTGTTATCCGGCGTTACGGCCAGTGCGTGGCGGAACAGCGTCTCGCTGTCCTTCCAGCAGGCGGTCTGGTGGACGGCGGCGACGGTGAGCGCGGCAACGGCGAGGATGCCGGCCAGGGCCGCGGCCTTCGCGGGGACAAGTCCGGCTGAACAGAGTTCGTCCAGGCCAAATGCCGCCATGATGAAGATGCCGACAAGGGGGATGTAAGTGTAGCGGTCCGCATGGGAAAAGGTGCCTGCCTGGACGATTTCTATCACGGGCACCAGTGTGCCCAAATACCAGAGCCAGCCAACGAGGAGGAAGGGCCGCCGCCGCATTTCACGCAGGCAGACAAGGGTGACGGCGACAAGCACAATGGCCGCCCCGGCAACCTGCCATGCCGGACGCGTGATCGGATGAGGGTAGTACACCGCCAGACCGGAGGGCCACACCGTCTTCACCAGATAGAGCGTGTAGACCACCGCCGCATTGGCGCAACGGCTGGCCAGCGGCACGTTTTCGCCGAAGGCAAGGTTCCTGCCGCGCATCTGCATGATCATGGTGACGGTGCACATCGCCGCCGTCATCAGGAACAGGGGGACCTTTTCCACGGTCAGCCGCGTCATCCGTCCCAGCGTGCCGCCGAAGGGGGCCGTGCGATCCGCCTGGTCCAGCGGCCAGTAGTCGAGCAGCAGCAGCACGAAGGGGAAGGTCACCACCATGGGCTTGGACATGAATCCGAGGAGGAACAGGACCGCCACGGCCAGATAGCGCCGGAAACCGGGGCGGCTCCGGTGCCAGGCATAGGCGCCCATGCCCGCGGTCCAAAAAAGCATGCTCAGCACGTCTTTGCGCTCCGCCACCCAGGCCACCGACTCCACGTGCAGCGGGTGAACGGCAAACAGGGCGGCCACCAGGGCGCTTGGCCATGTGCGCCGGGTCATTCGGGTGAGCACCAGGAAGAGTAAAATAGAGTTGAGCGTGTGTAGGACGAGGTTGGTGAGGTGGTGGCCCCAGGATTTCAGCCCGTAGACCTGGCAGTCGAGCATGTGGCTGAGCCAGGTGAGCGGGTGCATGTACATGGCGCGTTCGGTGGTAAAGGCCCAGACCACATTGGCCCGGTTCAGCCCCGCCTGGACTTCGGCGTTGTCCGTCACGTACAGGCCGTCATCGTAGCTGACGAAACCGTGCGCCAGGGTTTGGCCGTATATTGCCGCGCAGCACAGGGCCACGCCAATGCAAATCAGCCAGTTCCTTTGATTCACGCAGTCAAGTCTCCGATGTGCGGCGAAGGGGTATTCCTGTCCGCTGTTGTCATGGAATTATACTCTTATTCCGGTGAAGCCCCTGCTTTCCTGGTCGGATCTGGGAACGGGGGAAACCTGCGATAACAGGATGCTAAACCACCATGACGCGCCATGAGTCAGTGTAAACCAAGCCCGGACGCATTTCAAAGGCAGAAAGCGGTCCTTGATGCGGAGAATGAGGCCGTTTTGTGCTTTCGGCGGACTTGACTATAATCCACGCCGGTGGAAGGTGCGATCGGTCACGGAGCGGTTTGGTGCGGCCAAGCCGAAACAGAAGAAGTTGGGGGAGTTGACAGTTAAGCATGGTGATTTCTGTCCAGCATGATGGTTTGGTGTGAAAGCTTTCGAATGGTTGGATGGGATCGCCGGATGGTTATACAAAAGCCCACCCCCGTCCTTCGGGCAGGAGTATATTGGATGTCACAACGCTCTTTGACCGAAATTCGTTTCTTCCTGCTCGACATGGACGGCACGGTCTATCTGGGCCCCAACCCCATCCCCGGCGCAGCGGAGTTTATTCGGTTGCTGCGGGCCACCGGACGGCGATTCCTGTTCTTGACGAACAACCCCACCTCCGACGCGGCCCGGTACGCCGAGAAGCTGCGCGGCATGGGAATTGACGCGGGTCCGGAGGAGGTGCTCACGGCGGGTGCGGCCACGGCGGATTATCTGGCGCATCACACCCCGTATCGCCGCGTTTATGTGCTGGGTACGCCCTGCTTTGAGGAGGAGTTGCGCCGTGCCGGCATTACGCCGGTGGAGGATGATCCCGAGGCGGTGGTGCTGTCCTTCGACACGACCCTGACCTACGCCAAACTCAAGCGGGCCTGCCTGCTCCTGCGCAAAGGGCTGCCCTATATCGCCACCAACCCCGACCGGGTCTGTCCCACGGAATACGGTTACATTCCCGACTGCGGCGCCATGGCCGCGCTGATCGCCGAGGCCACGGAAGGCCGCACCCCGCTGTTTATCGGCAAGCCCGCCCCCGAGTTCGCGCGTATGGCCATGGAACGGCTCGGCGCCGATCCGGCCCGCACGGCCATGGTCGGCGACC
>CAIXUF010000980.1 GCA_903922535.1 Candidatus Hydrogenedentota bacterium | reverse complement strand
ATGGGCCACGCGGGCCGCGTTGATGCCCGCGCATCCGCCGCCGATGACGGCCACGGTTGCCGGTTCCGCGCCGGACGCCCCCGACAGCAGGATGCCGCGGCCGCCGGGTTCATGCTCCAGGTGCCTTGCCGCAATCTGCACAGCCATACGCCCCGCGATCTCGCTCATGGGAACCAGGCAGGGAAGATAACCGTCGTCGGTCTGAATCGTCTCCAAGGCGATTGCGTTCACGCCCGCTTCGAGCAGCCGTTCCGTCAATTCCGGAAGCGGGGCCAGGTGAAGATAGCAGAACAGTATCTGCCCTTTCTGGAGCAGGGGCACCTCCTCCATGAGCGGCTCTTTTACCTTGCAGATCAGTTCTGTCTGCGCGTAGACATCCGTGGCGCCCGGAAGTATGCGCGCGCCGGCATCCCTGTATTCCCCGTCGGTGTAACCGGCCCCCTCGCCGGCACCCTGCTGAACCACTACCTCATGGCCTTGCCGAACGAGGCTGACCACGCCTGCCGGAACCATGCCAACACGGTGTTCCTGGGCCTTGATCTCTTTGGGCACGCCGATAATCATGTGTTTCTCCTAAACCAGGTTGACTGCCTTGTGCGCAATTGCCGCTTATTTCCGAATCGAAATGACTCCCGTGAGAAACCAGGACTCACGGTGTTTCCCACGGTCTTCCCCGCCGACGAGATAAATGCGGTTGTCCATGAGGGCGATTCCATAATCGATGATTCCCTTTGGCAGGGGATCGCTGAACGAATAGCGGCCGGTGGCCGTGTCATAGACGAGCACATCGGACACAAAACCGTTCACATCCATGTGAAGTTTGGCCGTGGCGGGACCCCAGTTCTGCTTTGACACAAACCCGCCAGGCAGGATGATATAGCGGTCTTGCCAGGAAACTGCCCATGCCCAATACATTGGAAAGGGGGCATCAGGGAGTGGATCCCACCGGTCCAGTGCGGGGTCATAGCAGCATGATGACGGGATGTCGCCTCCGAATGAGAGGACTTTGCCGCCGCAGGCCACGGTGGCCACACCGGTGCGGTTCGGCCCCGGGAGCGCTGCACAACTTTTCCATTCCGGTGTGTCGGCGGCCAGATCGATTTTCCAAACGTGATTGTTCGGCGCGGGCGTGCCGTCGCCGGCATCCCCCGCAACAAGAAAGGCCGTCGAATTCACCAGGGCCGGCTGCATGTTGGCGAGCTTCTCCGGAAGAGGAACAAACGCCTCCCATTGATGAACGCCTCCTGTCTTGTGGAGCCTCAGGGTGTCGGCCGTGTTGACTTCTTTGGCGGTCTGTCCGCCGAAAACATAGAGCGCATCCCGAAAAGACACGGCGCAGGGATACCCGGCGGGCCGGGGCATGGCCGGAATCCCATTCCACTTGCCGGCCGCGCTCTCGTAGGCGTAGGCGTCGGGCAACCACAGCTTCTGGGTCTCGTCAATCCATGTCGTGCCGCCGGCAGCGACAATGGTGCCGTCAAGGACCCCGAAGGCAACCCCACCCACGGATTTCGGCATGTCGGCGCGGCGTTGCCAGTCTATGTTCAGCGGACATGCGGCGTCCTGCGCACGTACGGTGAAAGTCGCCATAAGCACGGCAAATGCAATCGCCGGTGTGCACCGCCCATTCATTTTACCGCACCTATCAGCGCCTGCAGTTGGTCGATGCTCTTCACTCCCACGACCACGGAGGTGACCCCCGCCGTGTCCAGCAGCCAGCGGAGGGCATATTGTGCCGGTGGCATGCCAGCATCGTGGCTTTCGTGCAGAAATGCGTTGAGTTGCCCATGCACACCCTCCGTCATTTTCACCCACTGGGGATGCTCCACCGCGCGGCTGCCTTCCGGGGGAACCTGGTCCTCGCGGTACTTGCCGGTCAGCAGCCCCCCCTGCAGGGGCTGATAGGGCGTGACGGCGATGGCGTTTACGCTGCAGAGGGGCAAATAGGCATCTTCGCAGGCGCGTTCGAGCCAGTTGTAAAGCGGCTGGGCAATGACAGGTCGAGGCCAGCCGTTCGCGTCGCAGAGTTGCAGCATCTGTTCGATTTGCCCGGCGTCAAAGTTCGAGAAGCCCCAATGCCGGACCTTCCCTTCCCGAATGAACTCGGCCATCACCGACACGCTCTCTTCAAGGGGGGTGTCCGGATCGGCTTTGTGCAACTCGAAGAAATCGACGTAGTCCGTGCGCAGCCGCTTCAGGCTGGCGCAGAGCTGGTGCCGGAGGTGATCTCTGCCCAAGCCCGCCCCCTGGTACTCGCCGTCGCCCACGGCGTTGCCTGCCTTTGTGGTCAATACGGTCTGTTCCCGGCGACCCTCCAACGCCACGCCGAGAATGCTTTCGGCCACGCCGCCCGGGGAGCCCAGAAACCGCGTGTACCCCTCATAAATGTCGGCCGTGTCAATGAAGTTTATGCCGTTGTCCAGCGCCCAGTGCACCAGCGCCACGGCCTCCCTTTCTGCAACGGGCGTGCCGAAGGTCATGGTGCCCAGGCATATTGCGGAAACGTTGATTTCTGTTCCCGGAATGTGATTCTTTTGCATCTATTTTCTCCTGGACCGCCACACCGTCAGTTCAATATCGGCAGCCTTTCCGCCAAGCAGAATGCTTGCACCATAACTTACGACCGCGCTCGTCAACACGGAGCACGGCATGAAATACGCCCAATGCAGCTTGTGGCCGAAGATCGGCACATTCATCACCAGCAGCGTGGCTGCTAAACCGGCGAACGCGCCAAACAGCCAGCCCCGGAAATTCGTCCGCGTGGTCAGCACGCCCAGCACAAACAGCGCCAGTATGGGTCCGTTAAACAGCCCCAGGATCATGCAGGCCGCCTTGAGCACCTGTTCGATGCTCGACACATAGAAGGCGACACAGGTGCCGAAGGTGCCGATGATGGCCGTAAACATTCGCCCCAGCTTCACCTCGCTGGCGGAGGCAATTTCCCGCGGCCACAGCGGCCGGACGAAGTCGTTGACCAGCACCGTCGACATCGAGTGAATCCCGGCGCCGCCGCTCGCGATCGCGGCCACAAAGATGCCCGCAATGGCGAGCCCCGATATTCCGGCAGGCAGCGCGTGAATCATGTAATGCGGCAGCAACCGGTCCCCGTCGACTCCTTCGGCAGGAAACTGCCGGTAATAGGCAAACAGGCCCAGCCCGACAAAGGCCAGCAGGGAGAACATGAAGACGTCAACCAGCGAGTTGAACACGGCCGCGCGCGCCATGCCGGCGTAGCTTTTCGAGGCCAGCAGCCGCTGCACCGCCACCTGATCGCACCCGTAGTCCTGCATCAGGCTGAAGAAATACGACACTGAGAAGGCCAGGGCGCACGCTTCAAAGAAACTGACATGCCAATTGACCAGGTGCCCGGTCGCGGCCGCCGTCCGGAATATGCCGGGAATGCCGCCCTCCACGTTGCACGAAAGACTCACTGCGACCATGACCGCGCCGGAAACCAGCACAACAAACTGTATCGCGTCCGTGAGCACCACGGCCTTCAGCCCTCCGGCCACGGTGTAGAGCGTCGCTATCACGCCCAGGATCAGTATGGCCAGATAAACGCTCATGCCGGTCATGATGGACAGAACCAGCGCGGGCGCGTAAATCACCGCGCCCAGCCAGCCCAACCGCGCCAGCACAAACAGGGCGGACACACCGTAGCGGGCGGAGGCGCCGTAACGCCGGAAGATGTACTCGTACGAGGTGGTGACATTGAGCCTTCGGTAAAGCGGGTAGAACATGAGGATGACGAAGGGCGCAACGACGGGACTCAGGTAGTAACCCGCCAGGATGGAGATGTCCTCCTTGACCGCGGTGCCCGGCATGCCCATGTACGAAATCGCACTGGTCATGGAGGCAAACATGCTCATGCCGACGATAATCCACGGCATGTTCCTCCCGGCAAGGAAGTAGTCATCGGAGGTCTTCTGGCGCCGGGTCAAGCCGAACCCGATAGCCATAACGGCGGCCAGGTACGCGGCAAGAATGGTCCAGTTCAGGATTCCGAACGATGAGGTGCCCATTAGCTTCTTCTTATTTCTTCAACGGCCAGGCATATGCGCTGCGCCATGTCATCGATGAGGTCGTCGCCCATGTCGGACCACCAGGGGAAGCTGATCATGTTGTCGAAATACCGGTCCGTCTCGGGGACGTTGGCCGTTCCCAGGCCAAGCTTTCCAAACAGTTCGGTCCGGTAGAGAGGCCAGTATTGGACGATGCACTTCAGTTCGTGCTTCTCGAACAGTTGCTTGATGAGGTCATCCCGGTGTTTGTTGAAAGTGCTGCCGTCGAACCGCGCGGACATCAGGTGATAGACGTGCTCGCCGCCTTCTGGAATTGCCTGGAAGATCAGTTCCGGCACGGAACTCAGCGCTTCTTTGAAGCGTTTCGCCTGAAGCTGGCGCGTTGCGTTGATCGCGTCGAGCCGCTTGATGAGCAGGCGTCCGACGGCGCAGTTGGGCTCGCCCATGCAGAAGTTGTGCGGCCACAGGCCGGGCGCGGGTTCGACAATGTTGCCCATCGCGGGCTTCCAGTAGGATTGCCGCTCCTGCTCGAAGGGCCAGTTGCCCATCCACCGCAGTTGCCGCACCTTGCGCCCTACCTCTTTGCTTTGCGCCGTGAGCATGCCGCCTTCGCCGAGCGTGGTGATGTTCTTCTGCGAATGGAAACTGAAGCAGCCGAAGTCGCCAAAGGTGCCGACCCGCTTCCCCTTGTACGTTGCTCCGGGGGCCTGCGCGCAGTCCTCCACCACCACAAGCTTGTGTTTCTTCGCAAGGGCCATAATGGGGTCCATGTCCGCCGTCAACCCATACAGGTGCACAACGATCAAGGCACGGGTCCGGGCGGTGACCAACGGCGCTATGGTCTCAGCTGAGACAAGCCGCGTTTTCGGATCAATGTCCGCCCATTTCAGCGTGGCGCCAGTTCTGGCAAACGGCACGGCCGACGACACAAAAGTGTGCGCCGGGATGATGACCTCATCACCGGGGCCCAGCCCGGTGAGAATCGCCGCCGATTCCAGCGCCGCCGTTGCGTTGGAGAGGACAACGGCGTCCTCGCTTCCGATGAACTGGGCGAACTCCTGTTCAAAAGCCGCCCCCTCAGGTCCGGCCGCCAGAGTTTTGCCATCGCGCAGGACGCGCAGAACCGTCTGCTCCTCTTCCTCGTTCAGCCGTGTCTGAATCGCCGGCAGTTCAATCATCATACCCATTGGATTCTCCTGATTCGGTTGATTCATTGATCCCAAGCAGCCATTCCATGGCAAGCATTATTTCAAGGGAGTTGCGTGTTTTCCATACCCGACGAGCGCGGCAAAACCCAGTACTGAGGCTAACAGTATTATCCCCGCGAATTCTGCAACCGGGGTCGGACTGCCCTCCACCGTGAGTGTTGCCGGGTCGGACATAGTCGGGGTGGTGGTGTTGTCGAAAACCTCGACGGTGTAGACACCGGCATCACTCGAAGTCAGAGAGGGGATTGTCAGTGAACTGTCATAAGCACCGGACAGGCACTGGCCGTCCTTGCTCCACGAGTAGTACAGCGGTGGAGCGCCTCCCGAGGCCACAACGCTGAATGTGTGGGACTCATACCACCGTTTGGCGGCGCTTGCAGGCTGGACCAGTATTTTGATCGGATCCTCCGTCGGAACCGCCGGCTTGACGAACCGGAACAGATCGCCCGTCCCGCCTTCCAGAACGTCATCGAAGTGGAAGCGTGACCCGGCGTCGTGGGCAAGCGCCACGGATTCAACGAGGCCGGTATCCCTGCTGAGCCGCTCCAAGCGGACAGGCTCGCCGCCGAAATCAAAGTCGAGGCGTATCGACTGCACGGTCTGGCTGGCCGTGGCGCTGTCGTTATGCAGCCCGTTGGTGACCATAAAGTAGATCCCAAGAGAATTATCAGCCCCTCCGAAAAGCCCGTCCTCAAGGTCGGCGCGCAGCGGTTTGAAATAGCCCACCAGCACATCTCCCGGTTGGCCACCGTTGACACTTCCGAGATTTGTTGGCGTGATGCCCTTGATGTATGGGTCCGCATTGGAGTCCCAGATCGCCGTTCCCGTGTACTGCGCAACGATGGCGGGAGCGCCATTCCAGGGTGGGCCTGGCAGGATTCGCACATCGGTGCTGAGCAGCCGGACCAGCGCCGGACCTAAGTTGAGGCTCTGGCGGTTCATTTCACCGCATTGATTCAGGGCTGCCCAGTTCGGATACTGCGTCGTTTGAAAAGAACCGTGCTGACCGTCATCGAAAAACGGGGAATCCAGATACTCGTTTGTACCGTTGTACACGTCGTCGTAAAGAAACGCCGTATAATGCTTGAAGCCAAAGGTCCAGGCCGCGAACATGTTCAACCGCATCTCGGACTCTGAGGGCATCCAATAGCCTCCTGCCTGCTGCTGAGTATCAATGCTTGAAATCCGAAAGGTCTGCCCCCAGATTCCATACGGAATCGGCGTCGTGCCGGTCCCGTCATTTCCCTCCAGGCCCACCGTTCGGTACATGGACATGTTCCAGTAGCCCTTGTAGTAGATGCAGAGCCCGTCGTACGCCCAGGGATAGGCGTCGCAATGCACCATGTCGGGCCGAACCTCCTGCGTGTAGCGCAGCAAGTCGTCAATCTTCGAAAGGCTGCCTTGGTTGGTGTACAGAAGCGTGTTGGGCAGGTTTGGCCGGTAGTTCTCGATCCAGGCCTTGGCATCGGCAACTTGGGCGGGATCACTAATATCCTGCTCGTCCTTGTAGGCCCAAGCGATCAATCCCGGTATGTAGGGGTCGTCCAGCGCGATGGAAGTTCCGCCAAAAATGCTCCAGGGGTCGCCCGGCGTCACGGGCCTGCCGCTTGACAAGTCCGGCGTGGTGAACTTGGACGCAGTCCACGCCTCGTTTGCCCAATTGTCGCTGGCTATGATAAGGGTGTCTATCTGCAGGCCTCGGTCAAGGAGGATTTGGTGGCCTTTGCTCAGCGCCCACGTCTGGCCGGACGCCAGTGCGATGGCAAAACGCCAGACGCTGCCCGTCGTGGTCGCAACGTCTACCTCGTCAATGCGCCAGAAGTAGACCTTGCCTGTATCCAGTGTTCCCGGGTCGAAGGTGGTCGCAGTCTGGCGTCCCCGATAGACGGGAGAGCCGGTGT
>CAIXUF010000979.1 GCA_903922535.1 Candidatus Hydrogenedentota bacterium | reverse complement strand
GGAAGGCGTAAAGGCAAAAAGAATGATGGCCGCATGGAGAAACGACTATCAGCTCGAAATCTTGGCAGCGATATGACGGTCGGAATTTAATGCGATTGCCCTGAGGAGGTGGGCATCTGTTAAACTGCTGGTGCCGCCAAGAGGAAACACGCTTATGAAGATGACGATGCTTCTAGCAGCGATTCTCACGGTTCCCACAATTGCCTTGTGTCAATCCACTCCAGAAAAGCCCCTGGCCAAGCCGACGGCGGGGCAGGTGGAATGGCACGACATGGAAATGGAGATGTTTCTCTGTCTTGACCCCTGCACGTGGCAGAACCGCGAGTATGACGACCATTCCACACCGCTGGACAAAATCAACCCGGACAGACTCGACACGGACCAGTGGGCGCGGGTGGCCGTGTCGATGGGGGCAAAGCAGATCCTGTTTGTCGCCAAGCACACCGGCGGATTTTGCTGGTGGCAGACGGACTCGACCGATTACGGCGTGAAGGAGACGCCCTGGCGGGGAGGCAAGGGCGATGTGATGAAAGACCTCTCCGAATCGTGCCGCAAAGCGGGGCTCAAACTGGGCATCTACCTGTCCCCGCAGGACGACCATTACGGTGCAAAGCTCAGCGGCCGCTGCGACACGCCGGAGAAGCAGGCTGTCTACGACAAGGTCTATCGCCAGCAACTTACTGAACTGCTGACGCGCTACGGCACCATCAGCGAGGCGTGGAACGATGGCGGACTGGTCGTTCCAGCGGAGGACATTCTCAAAGAGCATGCCTCAGGCGCGCAGATTTTTCAGGGCAAGTCAGCCAGCATCCGCTGGGTGGGCAACGAGGACGGCTACGCGCCCTATCCCGCGTGGAACGCCGTCTCCCGTGAGGCGTGGCAGCGCGGCGCCACGGCGGCAGACGGTGACCCGAACGGCGAGATCTGGCTGCCCAACGAGGTGGATACGGTCAACGTTTCACCCCATTTCTGGTTCTGGAACAGCAATCCCGAGCGAAAACTCCGCAGTTTGGATGAACTGATGGACTGCTATTACAAAAGTGTCGGTCACGGTGCGGTACTACTGCTCAACCAGACCCCCGACAGCTCCGGGCTGATTCCGGAGGCCGATGCCCAACAGGCCGCCGCGTTCGGCGCAGAGGTGCAGCGGCGCTTTGGCAGGAGCCTTGCTGAAACCAGCGGCAAGGGACAGGAATTGGAACTCGACTTGGCAAAGCCCACCCTCGTCGATCATGCCGTAATCATGGAAGACATCCGCGAGGGCGAGCGCATCCGCGAATACGTGCTCGAAGGCCGTTCCGGGACGGAATGGAAGGTTCTTGCCCAAGGTACAGCGGTGGGGCACAAGAAGATAGACCACCTTTCCGAGCCGGTCGAGATTTCCGCTCTGCGTTTGCGCTGCACCGCGTCCGAAGGCACCCCGCTGGTGCGCAAATTGGCCGCGTATCGCGTTGGCGCATCCCGCTAGGCACGCCCTGCGCTTTTCTATAATTCGCAGTCGGCGGCCTCGATCAGCGGACTGAACGGGTGATCATGCCGGTTGCGCGGCGTTAGCCTTGGACCTTGCAACACCAATGCCTATACGTACATAATACGGACCGCGCCGCGGGGGGCCGCAACGGCGGGTCTGGCAATTGGGTTTTGCCGCGCCTGTGCTCTGCGTTCCCGTGGCCGTTCAGGCGATATCCACTTTTGGCCGGCCGCGCCCCACTTGTTGAAGTGCGGCCGATATCCGGCGTGTGTCTTTGTGCGCGCGCCACACAGCGGAGCTAGGATCATGTCAAGACCGAAAAAGACAATGGACGGAAACGAGGCGGTTGCGAAGATCGCCTTCCAAGTGAGCGAGGTGGCGGGCATCTATCCGATCACCCCGTCGTCGGCAATGGGCGAGTGGGCCGACGAGTGGGCCGCCCAGGGCAAGAAGAACGTCTGGGGCATCGTGCCCCAGGTCAGCGAGATGCAGTCCGAGGGCG
>CAIXUF010000978.1 GCA_903922535.1 Candidatus Hydrogenedentota bacterium | reverse complement strand
TACTATGACTTGGCAGGCGAATGGCCTTGCGACAGCGATGTGTCCTATTGGGCCGACAATTATCACAATAATGAGGCAGGGGCACAGCTTAAGGCCGAACTGATTGCCAAATATATTGTCAAGACGAACCTGGCTTCGGTAGCGCATTAAGCGAAGCCGTTACGAACGCGGAGGTTGACTTCCGACCAGATGAAAGGCAGGAAACCACAGGGAAACAACAGCGACCCGGACGGGGTTTTGGATTCCAGTCCGTTTTCCCAGTTGCTCGGCAGATTTCCTGAAGCCCCCGTTCCGGCCGCGGACAAGTCCTCCCCGATAACGCCTGCGCTGAGTTTTCGTGTGGGACGCACCAAGAAGGGCGGCTATCCCATCTTTGTCGAAAAGTGGTCCGCCGGAAAGACTGTCACCGTTGTCCGCAATGTCTTCGGCGACGCGGAGGCGCTGCTGACACTGCTCAAGAAGCGCTGCGCCGCCGGTGGGAGAGCCTTTGAGGATTCTTTGGAAGTGCAGGGGGGACCATCGTGACAGGGTGGAAACGCTGCTGCGCGGACTGAGTCTGCAAGGGCGGGAACTTGCTTGCGTTGGACTAAACGGCTTCGCCGCAGTTGGCTTCGGGGGTCGGCACGATGCGACCGGTGGATTAGCTTTGATCCAGTCATGTATGATCGTGGACATTGTTTTTGGGTCCCGACAGGGACCAGGGCACAGAGGATTAACGACAAGGAGGAATCACAATGTCAAGCGAGTTCAGGCCGGAGGATTCCAGAGAGAACGCCTCTGTGGCCACGACTCATGTGGAAAGACCAGCTGAAGTCCGGAGTGTCCCTGCGAAAATGACCCATGTCATTCGCCGTGTCTTTTTCTACTGTACGTTTGGCCTGGGCATTCTCGTCATAGTCATCACTATCGGGGAGGTGTGCGCAAGGGTGGTTCTCTATCAACTGCCCGATGAAACGTTCAAAGTGTTTGCGTCTGTCCGCCAGTATGAGAAAAAGCCGGGACTGAAATTCCAGTTCAATTTTCAGGCCGGCTTTGGCTTATACCCAACACCCGGCTGGTCAGATGGAAACGACAGGGTCAATTCAAGAGGGTTTCGAGGTTAGGAAGTCTCTTTGCCAAAACCCGCAGGCACTTTTCGCATTGTGTGTTTGGGCGGTTCGACAACATACGATGTGAAGATAGAAGACTACACCAAGGCGTACCCGGCCCAGCTTCAGTCCGAGTTGGGGAAACTGGGCTTTTCGGCCGAAGTTGTGAACGCCGGTTTCCCGGCCTGGACCAGCAGAGAACAGGTTTTGAACTACGTAACGAGGGTTTCGTATATGGAACCGGACATGATAGTTTACTTTGAGCCGATCAACGATCTTCTTCTTCGGGCAACCTGGCCACCGGAGAGACTTCGAAGCGATTACACGAGCCCGTGGGTCCTGGTTCCGGAATATGCCAAACCGGCATGGTACATGTCACTGACGCTGTTCCGGGTTCCATTGATCTTGGCGGGCTATGAGTTGCCTGCACAAACGGCCATTCCAAAGTGGAGCGACATAGCCAGGAATCAAGGCACAGACAACGTGAAGTGGGCGTTTGGCGGTGACGACTTGAGGCACCCAAAAGAGCAGGTCCGCACCATTCCGAGCGGAAAGACATTGAAGGATGTTTTTGCGGTGATGCCGACGGACTATTTTGCGAACAATGTTTCCAGCATCATCTCTTGCGCCAAACAGCGGCATACCATGGTGCTGTTGGTGTCGGGCATGTTGGACTGGGAAACGCTTAAGGTGTCCGGCGGCGACCGTGCCGAAGGAGGCGAAGGAGGCGAAGGGTTGCGATATGGCGTTGCGCAGATGAACGAAGTCCTCGCAAAGCTTGCCAAGGAACAGAGTGTGTTCTACCACGACTTGGCAGGCGAATGGCCTGACAATTCGTCCTACTGGGCGGATCCTCTTCACAATAACGAGGCCGGGGCGCACGTCAAGGCCGAACTGATCGCCAAACACATTGTCAACATGAACCTTGCTTCGGCGGCGCGCTAAGCGCAGCCGCCACGAACGCGGAGGTTGTCTTCCAACCGGATGAAAGACGGGAAACCACAGGCAAACACGAACAGCCCGGACGGGACATTGGACTCCAGCCCGTTTTCCAAGTTGCTCGGGAAGTTCCCCGAAACGGCCGCGCCGAAGGCGGACACAGTCGCCCCCTTGAAGCCTGTGTTGAATTTTCGTGTCGGACGCACCAAGAAGGGCGGTTACCCCATCTTTCTGGAGAAGCGGCCCGGCGGAAAAACAATGACGATCATCCGCAACGTTTCAGGCGATTCGGATGCGCTGTTGACGCTGCTCAAGAAACGCTGTGCCGCGGGCGGCAAGGCCTTTGAAGACTGGGTGGAGGTGCAGGGAGACCACTGCGACAGGATACAGACGCTGCTGCGCGGACTGGGCCTTTGACGGCTGGGGGCCACTTTCCGGCAGTCGAACAGGGCTTGCCGCAGCGTTTCCCCCGGGGCGGCGCGCAGACAAGAAAACGGTCGCCGTCATAGTCAGCTCTATTGGCCGTGATGCCTGTGTCCTGCCATTGGCATCCAGTGAGGACACAGCCAAAGAGGCCGAGCAAAGAGCGTGTCACAACTGTCTGGAACGGAGTGTCACTTGGAAGGAACGATTCATGAAGAGTACTTGTTGGAACGGGCGAACCGCTCTTGTTTTTCTCCTGCTGCTGGGATGCGAATTCATGCTGGCCGCATGTTCTCCCCCTGTCACGGTGACTCCTGTTCCAAGAGAGTATGACTGGTGGCAGCAACGTTTCGAAGCCATAAACGAGCGGGTCAGCCAGGGCAAT
>CAIXUF010000977.1 GCA_903922535.1 Candidatus Hydrogenedentota bacterium | reverse complement strand
TTTGTGAACCTAGAGTCCTGTTATCCCGATGTCCTTTTTGATCTGCGTTCGGAGCGGGCCGGCACGGAACAACCGTGGACTTCGTTTATCAGCCGGCCCTGGGTTCAGGAACGCATTCAGGCGCGGCGTGCGGCCGGGATGGAATGGGCAAACTACGTGATCGGGGCCAGCCTTGCGGCGGTGTCCGGCAAGGGCGACGGGGTACGCGGGATGGTTGCGGCGGTGGGCAGCGATCTGCCGCGTGGTGCGGCACTGAGTTCGTCTGCGGCGTTGTGCGTGGCGGTGCTGCATGCGGCGAGCGCGATTAACGGGATTGAACCCGGCGCGGAGGGGCTGATTCGGGCGGAGCAGGATGCGGAGTGGTACGCCGGAGCCCGGGTGGGCATGAGCGATCAGGGGGCAATGGTTCTGGGACGGCGCGGCAAGGTGCTCAATATTGCGCTTTTTGCGGAGGATTTCTCGCTGGACGGTGCACGGTATGTTGATTTGCCCGGTGATGCGGCCGTTCTCGTTGTCAACTCGCACACCAAGCGCTGTCTCAGCGGAGACCAGTTGGTGGAATACACCCGCAACCGGTTTGCCTATTCGGTGGCGATGCACGTTTTGCGAAGGGCGGCGCTGGATCTTGGTTTGGCCGGGGAGTTCGTGTCAGGGCTCGACAGACTTTCGCGCCTTACGCCGGAGAACTTGGGAGGGCGCGGGGCGCTGTACGGTCTGCTGAAGCGGATTCCGGAAGAAGTGTCTTTGGACGATATGCGGGCGCGGTATGCGCCGCCGGATTTCGATGCGGCATATGAGCGTTGTTTCGGCACGGTCCCAGCGGAACTGCGCCCGACGCGGATTCGGTTGCGCGGACCGTTAACCTTTGGCATCGCGGAGTCGGAGCGGGCGCGGAGGTTTGCGGAGTTGGCATATCAGGGGGACCTTGTTAAAATGGGGGAACTTATGAACATTGGTCATGATGGCGACAGGCTTCTGTCCCATGATGGCAGCCGTTATGTCTGTGACCTTTCAGACCGGGCGCTGGACGAGATGCAGCGGTTGGGGCTGGACATTGCGGGTTGTCCCGGGGCATACGGGGCAAGCAGCCCCGTGCTGGATTTGCTTGTGGACCGGGCGCTGTCGGCGGGGGCGCTGGGTGCGTGTCTGACGGGTGCGGGGATTGCCGGGGCGGTTGTTGTGCTTTGCAGGCGCGCGGATTCGGGGAAAGTGGCGGACGCATTGCGCGAATGCCTTGGTTCGGACGAGTATCGGCGGAGGGGAGGCCGAAGGGAGCCTTTGACGGAGGCGGAACTTGTTGAGGCGGTGGTGATGAACCATTCGACGGAAGGCGCAGGAGGATTGCGGGTCGTGAAATAGAAGACAAGGCAGACAAGAATGTCTGCCTCACATTGTGTGTGTCAACTTCTGGTCGGGACGGAACAGGGAGACGGACATGAAGATTAAAGTGGTTGGGGCTGCGGGCGGGGAAGTGACCGGGTCGGCGTATGTTGTTGAGACGAAGAATGCGCGGGTGCTGGTGGAGTGCGGGGTGTTTCAGGGAGGGAAGACGGCAGAAGCGAAGAACCGTGTGCCGGTTGCGCCGGGGCTGAATCTGGATGCGGTGCTGGTGACGCATGCGCACCTGGATCACACAGGCCGGCTGCCCATGCTGGTCAAGTCGGGGTGCAGGGGATTTGTGTATGCCACTCCGGCCACGATGGATCTGACGGCGCTGATCCTGCGGGATTCGGCGAAGATTCAGGCACAGGACATCGAGCGGCACAACCGCAAACGGCATCGGGCGGGGATGAAGCGGGAGGAGGCGTTGTACTCGCCAGAGGATGCCGAGGCGATCATACAACGGCTGACGCCGGTGCCTTATCAGAAGCCCATCACGGTTGCGCCGGGCATCCAGGCGTGTTTCGCGGAGGCGGGGCATCTGCTGGGCTCGGCAAGCATCCAGCTTGTGGTGGACGAGGACGGAAAGCGAAAGAGCGTTGTCTTTTCAGGAGATTTGGGGCCCAAAGGCGCCCCCATTCTTCTTGACTTTGAGCCGTTTCACGGCGCGGACATTGTTTTTGAGGAATCGACGTACGGGGATCGCGACCACAAAGCGTTCAGTGAGACGGCAGAGGAGTTTGCGGAGATAGTGATCGATGCGGTGAAGCAGGGGGGGCGGATTCTTGTGCCCACTTTTGCGGTGGGCCGGGCACAGGTCATCACCATGCTCCTTGGGTGGATGTTCAAGAACAAACGGGTGAAGCCGTTCCCCATTTTCCTGGACAGCCCAATGGCCATTGAGGCGGGCAAGATTACCACACGGCATCCCGAGTTGTTTGATGACGAGATGAAGGAGTACATGCGGGACGGCGCGGACAAGGTGAATTTGCGCACGATGAAGACGACCGCGACGGTCGAGGAGTCGAAGGCGATCAACGCGTGCGAGGGTCCGTGCCTGATTATGGCGGGGGCGGGCATGTGCAGTGCCGGGCGCATACTGCACCACATGAAGCACAGTCTGTGGCGCGGGGGCACGCATGTGCTGATTGTGGGCTATCAGGCGGGGGGCACACTGGGCCGGCAACTGGTGGACGGGGCCAGGCAGGTGTCGATTCACGGCGAGAGGATTGCGGTGAACGCGAAGGTGCACACGCTTGGCGGGTTTAGCGCGCATGCCGGGCAGAAGGATCTGCTGGCGTGGTTCGACGTGGTTGCCCCGAGCAAGCCAAGACTGGTCATCACGCACGGGGAGACGTCGGCGCGTGAGGCGCTTGCCGCGAAGATTCTGGAACGGCACGGGGTGCGGGCGGAGTTGCCGGAGATGGGGGGCGAAATCACGGTGTGAAGCGATGGGAGTTGTGGGAGGAAGGGGAGTTATGGGAACTATGGGAGTGGTATGGTCAGGCGAGGGAAGCAATGTGATCGCGGAGGACCGCGATGACTTCGTCTTGCTGGGATTGGGTTAGTTCGGGGTAGATCGGCAGCGCGAGCACTTCCCGCGCGGCGCGGTCCGCTTCGGGGCAGTGGGCGACGGAGTCCAGTCCGGCGAAGCATTCCTGACGGTGCAGGGGGACGGGGTAGAAAACGCCGCAACCGATGCCGCGTTCGGAGAACAGCTTCTTGCAGGCGTCGCGCTGCGGAACGCGGACCACATACTGGTGGTAGACATGCACGCAGCCGGGGGATTGGAGGGGCACAACAACACCCGGGAGTTCCGCAAGGGACTGGGTGTAGTAGTGGGCGCGTTGGCGGCGGGCTTCATTCCAGGCGTCGAGATGGCGCAGTTTGACGTTTAGGACCGCCGCCTGGAGCGCGTGGAGGTGGCTGTTGGTGCCGACTATCTCGTGCACGTAGGTGGCGCTGGCACCGTGGCAGCGCAGCATGCGCAGCTTCCGGGCCATGTCATCGTCGGAAGTGAGGATCATGCCGCCTTCCCCGGCGGCGCCGAGATTCTTGGTGGGGTAGAAACTCAGGGCAGCCATGAGGCCCATGGACCCGGCGGCGCTGTCCTTGTAGCGTGCGCCGATGGCCTGCGCGGCGTCTTCGATGATGGGGAGCGCGTGCTGCCGGGCAATGGCGCGAAGCGCATCCATGTCTGCGCACTGGCCGTAGAGGTGCACAGGCATGATGACGCGCGTTCGGTCAGTGAGACGGGCCTGGACGGAGCGCGGATCGATGGTGCAGGTGACGGGGTCAATGTCGGCGAATATGGGCGTGCCGCCTGCGTTGACGATGGCGCCGGCCGTGGCGAAGAAGGTGAACGGGGATGTGATTACCTCGTCGCCTGGCTGGAGGTAGAGGGCTTTGAGGGCGAGGTAGAGCGCGTCGGTGCCGGAGGAAACGCCGATGGCGTGGGTGGCGCCGGTGTAGTCGGCCATGGCAGACTCAAAGGCGTCGGAATGGGGGCCACCGCGGAACTGCTGTGCGGCGAACACATCGGCGACCACGGCGTCAATGTCGTCTTTGATGGAGGCGTATTGGGCCTTGAGATCGAGCATGGGCACGGGCATATTCTGATTCCTGAAAGAAACGGCCCGGTACCACACCGGGCCGCGGGGCGAAGAATAGCAGACGAAATGGCCGAGTTCAATTTGAGCGGACTATTGGGAATGAGAGGTGAAGCCGGGTCAGGGTGTTGGAAGGAGCCTGATGTAGTCACTGATACGGTCGGAGATGTTGCCTGCGGCGTCTCGGTAGGTGACTCTGACGGTGTAGTAGCCGGGGGTGGAAGGAAGGGCGTAGTACCTTGTTGCGGACAAAGGCTCCCATGCGCTCCAGGTGGCACCGTCGATGCTGAATCGCATGCGGGTGACTCCGGAGCCGTCTCCGTCAGTCCAGGTAAGGCCGAGGATGACGGTGGGCTTGACCGTGGATGCCGCCCCGTCGTTGACAAGGATGGTGCCCTTGGGTGGTGTGGTGTCGAGGCGGATGTAGTCGTTGGCGGTGAGGGAGTAGTTTCCGGTGCGGTCGCGGAACATGACGCGGACGGTTTTGTGGCCGTCATATCCGGGCAGTGTCCATGCTTTTGAGGCGGCCAAGGGTTCCCATGGGGACCAGGTGGTGCCGTTGTCGCTGAAGCGCA
>CAIXUF010000976.1 GCA_903922535.1 Candidatus Hydrogenedentota bacterium | reverse complement strand
ATGTCTTCAACTGTCAGTGTCTATCTAACGTCGGGTGTTGCTGATTCATTCCGCTTTCAGAGACAAATGAATCGGGGACTTCAAGTACGACCCCTTGCGCCCAACTCTTCCACTGTCGCCAGTGCCCGCTCGCCTGCCAATCTTTCGACTGGTCTCATGCTCCCGTCACCAACAACAAACATAGTCTACCACAAACGAGAGACGATCTCAAGTCTTTGGTTGGACCGATTTTCGACGCCGGAATGGGTGATTCCCAAGCCCCCCTCCAGTGCTCTTCACAAACCGTACAACTAGCGGCCTCTGTCCAGTTTTTGGACACAACGAACCCGGAAATGGGCTGGAATCCAGAATCTGGAATCTGGACAGGGGAAGGAGGGGCAAGTGAAGCGCAAAGCGATCTCCTTGCAGCACAATGACTTGCCTGTTGTTCAGTGTCAACATGTTCGAAAAGAAGATCGAAATGGGCGGAAACTGACGGGTGTTTTGCCTCATCCACCGATCGGTGGTCTCGCCTGTATTTCAACCGCCGTTGAGGGGGGGAATCATTACAGATTTCTGCATGGAAGAAAAGATAGGGCGATGGTCGGAACCGAATAACGGGAAAAATAAATCAGCGAACCGTCTCGACAATCTGCGCATCTCCGCCGCGCGCGCACCACCAGTCCAGACGCGACAATGCCTCCCAGTAGGAGCGTTCGAAGATCATCGTGAACTTGCGCAGGCTGAAAGGTTTGGAGATGTACCCGTCGGCGCCGGCGCGCAGCGCGGCGGACATGGGATACTCGTCCTCGTGGCCCGTCATCATGAGAATGGCAATTCCGGGGTAGTTGGCCCGGACGCGCCGGGCCAGTTCAAGCCCGTCCATGCCCTCCATCTGGGCATCCGTGATCATCAGGCTGAAGCGGTCGTCCCGCAGGGCGTCCAGCGCCTCCGGCGCACTGCGCCGTCCGGTCACCTGGTAGCCCATGCCGCGAATGTAACCCCCGAGGGTCGCCAGAATCTCCGGGTCGTCGTCAACGATAAGCACACAAAGATCTTTAAGCATGACCGTTCCCGCGCCAACGGGCGCGCTGCTCACGTCACCGCAACTGTCCCCGGTCAAATGTTAGTCGAATGCCCCAGGAGAATCAATTCCCCGGCACCATCCGCAGACTGGCGGTTACCGGAAGAAGATGAGGGAAATGACCGCGAAGATCGGAATGAGCACCAGGGCGCTGTAGACCATGTACCCCAGGAAGGTGGGCATGCGCACGCCCCGGCTTTCCGCGATGCTTTTCACCAGGAAGTTGGGACCGTTTCCTATGTAGGTGTTTGCGCCCATGAAAACCGAACCGGCGGAGATGGCAATCAGGGTGAGCAGCGAAACATGCCCCGTTGCGGTGGCCAGCCCGCCCAATGTCTGCGCGCCCTGCGAGGGCAGCGCCCCGGCCAGTTCAAAGAAGACCACATAGGTGGGCGCGTTGTCGAGGAAGCTCGACAGCGATCCCGATGCCCAGAAGAACTGCATGGGCGAGGTGATTCCCAGCGCGGCGCCCTGCGCGCGCAGAATCTCAATGGGGATTTGCATGGTGATGAAGATGCCCAGGAACAGGCAGGCCACCTCGGCGATGGGGCCGAAGGAGAACTCGTTATATTTGTGGATTTCCCGCGGCGTGCGCAGGAGCGACAGCCCTGCCAGCGCCAGCAGCACGATTTCGCGCAGGCAGGCGTCGGGAATCGTCCAGGACGTCAAAGGCAGCTTTTCGCCGGGGACCAGCACCGCCACGGCAAGAACGACCCCGGCAAGCAGCGGAAAGTTGAACTTGCCGTCCAGTCTCAACGGGATGATCTGTGTTTCGTCCAGTTGAATGTCCCGCCGGCTCTCTTTGCGGTTGGCGATGATTTCGAGAACGGCATACACGGCGAGGACCGCGCCCACCGCGGTCAGCCACAGGGGGAACAGGCGCAGGGTCCAGAGAAAAGGAACTCCCCGCAGGAATCCCAGGAAAAGCGGCGGATCGCCTATGGGCAGCAGGCAGCCGCCGATGTTGCTGACAAGGAAGATGAAGAAGACAAAGGTGTGCGTGGTGTGCCGCCGCTCCGAGTTGATTTGCAGCAGCGGACGGACCAGCAGCATGGAGGCGCCCGTGGTTCCAATGATGTTGGCCAGCACGGCCCCCAGAAGAAGAAACCCGGCATTGGTTGCCGGGTGGGCCGGAATGTCGCCGCTCAGCCGTATGCCCCCGCTGATGGTGTAGAGGGAGAACAGCAGGATGATGAAGGGTATGTAGTCGTTCACGATGGAATGGTGGAGCAGCAGGACGACGGCCGCCGCGCCCTGCGGCGCGCCCGGTTCGCCCGTGCGGAGAAAACAATAGGCGCACACCACCGCGGCAAGAAACACGGAGATGAGCAGTTTGCTGCGGTTCGATTCCCACCAGTGCGACAGCCTCGGAACCAGCGGAAAGATGGCGATGGCCAGGAGCAGAAAGACAAAAGGCCAGCACCAGAACAGTCCGGGCGGCGCGGCGGATACCGCGCCGTGAACAGCCTGGGCGGGGAGAAGCATGGCATTGGAATGCGTCACGAAATAACCTGCTGCTTTCACCGGCCCGGAGACCGGTCATGGCGGGTCGGCGGGGAAAGGGTAGCAGTCAGCGCTTCGGAACATCAACCTGAATACGGGTT
>CAIXUF010000975.1 GCA_903922535.1 Candidatus Hydrogenedentota bacterium | reverse complement strand
TCCCGCGCGGCCTCGAATATCTCCTCCACAAGATCGGGGGCGTCCACAGCCAACAGCGCGGCGGTGTCCTCGATCTGCAAAGGCTCCTTGGCCAGACTCTTGGCAATGATCTCGCGTACGCGCACGGGATCTGCCGGGGCACACTTCAGCATGGTGCCCAAGTGTTCGTCGTCAATGAAGTCGACCGCATGGCTGCTGAGAGTGTTTTTCATCGTTGTCTGCATGGCCGGTTCTCACGGGTCTTTTCTTTCGCGCCCAAGCGGGTTCACCCAAGACACCTTGGGTGAACCGCCGGGGAGGGTGCGGAAGGAGAAGCGCGCCTCCTTTGTCTGTTGGGTTGCCTATGGCTTGACCACATCCGGGCTGGGTGTCAGTGCGTCAAGCCGGTTCTTGATCGCGTTGAGCTGCTGCTGCAACGCCTCCGCCTGGTTCTGCAGGAGCAGTCGCTCCGCATCGCCGGCGGATGCGGCAACGGGACCGGCCTGCGTTCCTCGGCCGAAGCCACGGCCGCAACCCCTTCCGCCGCCGCCCCGGCCACGCCCGAGACCAAGTTGGCCCCTGCCGCGTCCCGCGTCGGCCACAGCGTTCACTCCCGCGCAGCGCCCCGCGCCGCGTCCCGTCATTGAACCCGCACCCAGCGGGCCTGTTCCATCTCTACCTGGCATGTTATGCCTCCTTTCGTTGCGGGCAGTGCCCGCTTTCTATTTGCATTTCTTTATAAGCAAGTCCCTGACTTCCGCCGGGGTCATGCCTTTCTGTTCCGCCAAAGCCTTCAGGGTTGACTCTGCCTTGGCTGTAAATCCCTGCTGCTGCAAAACGCCCACGGCCTTCTCCAAAGAAAGGCTGTTACTCTCGCATAGGCTCTGAATCGTCTGACGCCCTAAACCGGCCCCATGTCCTTTTCCGGGTCCTGCATAATGTTCCTGAGAAACGGTCTCTGAAACTCTAGATTCATTGAAATTCGCAGGAGTTGAATTCTGGTGTGCCCAGCGCCCTTTCGCGTGGCCATTTAGCGCGATGATGCTGCTGAAGGGCGGAATCTCAAAGACCGTACCGGCAAACACAAACGTTACCACAGCGGCCGCACCGACCATCTCGCGTTTGAGATGAAGCCTCCGTTCCAGCACGATGTAACGAACCAGCGATTGCCAGTTGAAGTACGCATGAAAACCCGCCGCAATGACGAACAGCAGGGCCATTGTGGTATGTACTGCGATCCACTGTTGCTTGCTCAGCCCCAGAACGTTCCAATCGGTCCAATTGGCCACGCGCCCCTGTGGCGAAACATACATGATCACGCCCGTCGTCGCGAGCGCGAGAAAGGCAAGCGTCACGACAAGGCTTGTAAGGCCGCGCCAATGAAGGCGTTCCGGCTTGGTGTTGGTTGTTTCGGACACAAGGGGCTTCTTCATGATTTCCGTCCAAGATTCAGCCGCGGCGCATGGCCGCGCCACACTTCGGGCACATAATCTGCGCGCATGGCACGCCGCGCTCATGAGGCTGGGAATACCCGCATAGCGGACAGACGCACACCCCATCAGGACCCGCCGCCGCCCCGCCTTGTCGGCCACGGCCGCCAGGACCTTGTCCTCCACGGGTTCCGCCTTGTCCTTGGCCTGCTTCGGCTCCAGGACCGCCTCTTCCTTTTCGTCTTCCAAATCCGAACATCAGTTCTTCTCCTTTTCTAATTCAATGTCTTGAGAGGCACATCGCGGTCTTGCGCCGCAGTTGCCGCGTCGGCCATGAAAACGTCGGCCATGGCCACACCCCGGCATTGAAAAGGTGCGCGGCGGTGTGCCTTTGGCTGCCATGACCTGGAGCACTTCATCCACATCGCCCGACACAAACGGAATGAGTCGAATGCCGGAGGAGGAAAGTAGGTCGGCAAAGGACCCGGAAATGGCACCGCAGACGAGTGTTTCAACGCCCAATTCCCGAAGTCTCGCCACTTTCTGACAGGGCGAACCGTCGGGAAGCGCCTCATCATGTCGGTTGCGGGCCTCGCCGTTTTCGATGTCCGTAATCATCGCGATTCGCGCGGTATCGAATACGGGCGATATC
>CAIXUF010000974.1 GCA_903922535.1 Candidatus Hydrogenedentota bacterium | reverse complement strand
CGCCATGTGGGCAAGATATTTCATCGGCTTGTGGAACAGTTGGTCGTGCATAAGGCGAAGTCATACGCTGAGATCGTTGCTTGTGCGAAAACGGACTAGAGCGAAGGGGATACCCAGATCGTTTTGATTCGACGGGCTCACGTAGACGGCGTGGATCTCCACCCCCGTCTTGTTGACCAGCGTGAAGTCCTGCTCTCCCGCCCTGGTCCCCACCGCCGCAACCGCGAGCACCGCCGCAGCCAGCCACAACCTTCCTGTCTTCATTTTTCGCTTCCTGTCTTTTATTTTCACGGGCTCCGAGCCCTCACGCTCCGGCGGAGGCACGCGCCCCTTCGTTCGGAACGATTACTATATAACTACTGGAGTATTGCGATCTGTCAAACCGATCGGCGCGATTTGCCGGAGATTTCCGACTGAGTGTCCGGGCCGGCAACGGGGACAGGCACGCCGACGGCTCGGAGGCCACGTCCTTCTCGCGACAGCGGCTCGGGACGAGCCGCTCCACCATTGCCCGGTCCGCAAGAGTTCCAACCCTTGGACAAACGCCGCGTGGAATTGTCCAAGGCTTGGAACAGTCTACCTGTCCCCTTCCCATCTCTCAGCGGGATTTCTCCTGCCGTTCTTTCTTCTCGATGCGGGAAACGCGGGACAGGAGCGAGAGCGAATAGATCGCCAGCATGCCCGCCGCAAATGAGAAGGTGAAAACGCTCACGTAGGATTCGGCGCGCTGCGAGGTGGACGTGACCCGGCCCACCGCATTGGTCGTCATACCGGGCGCACCGAGCTTCTCCCACACCAGCCACGGCCCCGGCTGGCCGACCGTGATGCGCGTCTTCGAACCTTTTGCCACCGAGCTTTCGCCATGCAGGTTGAAGCTGGTGAACAAGAGCAGACCGACGACTGCGATGACGGCCAAAAGGATCTTCCCCAGCCCTCGCGCGGAGGTCCCGCGCGCAAGCCACCAGTTCTGAAACCATCCGTTCATGGGCCGACTCCTTGGGGAAGCGCGGCGGCATTCGTGCCATGCTTCTTCTCGTATTCCTGGCGGCAGATCTCCACCCATTTGTCGCGGTCCGCCGCGGTCTTCCCGGGGAGCCAGTTGTCGGACTCGACCACCTGGCCCTCGACGTAGACGACGTGGTGCAGCAGGGCCGGGTTGTCGGCATCCGGGTAGCGGACGAACCGGGCCGAGGCGGGCAGTTTGTGATCGGCAAGGAGAGTTTCGGTGTAGCTGTCCCTGACCTCCTCGCCGGGGCCGAAGCATTTCCGCACCTCCGCCTCCGTCTTGCAGCCGACACGTCCCACCCGGTCGAAACTCTTCTCCGTGATGCGCGCCTGGCACCCCAGCAGGCAGGCCAGTGCGGCCAGGGTCAGCAAGGAAACCAGCAGCGGCCGGAAAGGGATCCTGACCGCGGCCTCGGCGAGGGTCTTCGCCGGGCGACCTGCCGCAGTACTGCCTGACATGCATTTCATGCGGACTCCTTCGTGCGCAGGGCAAAGCCCCGTTGCGTGCTCGTTATGGACCGCCGCCAAGCTCTGCCCAAGTGCATTGCGCCCCTTCTATGCTGATGCAGGCGATTTGGCAACAATGATGAACGGCATGGGGAACTTGGTGTCGTGCGAAACCGAAGGGTGTCACCGGTCACGGTCGTCGCCCGGCTCGACGGCTATTCGGCGGCCTTGCAGAGTTCGAGAAACGCGGCCATCCGGGG
>CAIXUF010000973.1 GCA_903922535.1 Candidatus Hydrogenedentota bacterium | reverse complement strand
GGGAATGATGACCCAACCCCAAGAGGACTGCAAACTGGGGGGAGTGCTTCACTCTCTCGCCCAGCCGCTTTGAGCGGCTCAGAACATAAAGCCCCCGGCTTTGCCGGGGGATATTTACTCCAACTGCAAGGGGCGGATGGAACTTGGTTCCGTTTGTCGGCGTCCCGTACCAAGTCAATACCGCGTTGCAGACTCCCGTTTACACCTGTCCCGACACCCCCCGGTCCGCGTCACTGCGTTGACACGCCGCTGGCCGACACTCGGGGACAAGTCATGCATGGATGCCGTTTCGACCAGCCACAACAGGACCTTCTTGTCCTGTCACACTTCTCGGCCCTTCCGGCCCTGCGCTTCAACATTGACTTCGATAGTCAGGCAGTAAGGCGGCACCGCGGTGGAGCAATCAAGCTGCAACTACCTGGAAAGGCGGAATCCGAGGTCAGCATACGCGTACGACGGGACGCTTCCGTAGCGGGCCGCGGAGCGGGCATTGACGCCGTAGTTTCCGATGCCACCGCTTCGCTTGACGCGTTCCGGGCCCCGGGGGGCGTCCACCCAGGCCTGGCCTCCCGTCGGGGCGCCGGTGTAGTAGTCGTGCATGTCATCCGCGCACCACTCCCACACATTCCCGCCCATGTCGTACAAGCCGAAGGCATTGGGATGGCCCGTTGCGCCGGCCGTGCCAACATCGTGCGTCTGACCACCGCTGTTGTCAGAGATCCACGCATAATTGCCGATATCCGCGTAGCCCAAGTCATCCCCCCAGTAGAATCGGGTGAGTGTCCCCGCCCGGCACGCATATTCCCACTCCGCCTCGGAGGGCAGACGCATCGTCGCCGCGCCCTGGCCCGTGATCGTAATATGCCTGTTCAACGCGGCGACAAAGGTCTGGATGGCGTTCCAAGACACATTTTCCACCGGACGGTTGTCCGTGTTGCCATAAGTCTCGCCCTGGAAAGACGAGGGGTTTGCCCCGTCCGTTACCGCTTTCCATTGCGCCTGCGTAAACTCATACTTGCCCATCCAGAACCCGCCCAGCGTGACCGAATGCCGCGGCTCCTCCCAATAATACAGGTCCGGATCGGTGTTCGGGCTGCCCATGGTGAATGTTCCGCCCGGTATCCACACCATCACCAGCGGCACACTGCCCGGCAGCAGCACTGTCTCCGTGGCGCCGGGGGCGGGGATCTGCACCTTGATGTAATCGTTGCACGCGGCAGAGTAGTTGCCCGCGCCGTCCAGGTACTGCACCCGCACCGTGTGGTAGCCGAGACCCGCCGGCAGCGTGTATGCGCGCGCGGCTGTCTGCGGCTCCCATGCCGTCCAATGCGCGCCGTCGTCGCTGAACCGCATGCGCGACACCTGGGACCCCGCCCCATCGTCCCAGGTCAGGCCCAGCGTGACCGCCTGGCTGGCTGTGGTCGGTGCGCCGTTGTTGATGACAATGCTGCCCGTTGGCGGCGTGGTGTCCAGACGGATGTAGTCACTGTACACCGTCGAGCGGTTGTTCGCTTTGTCGAGGTACTGGGCCCGGACCGTCTTGTGACCGTCCGTGCCGGGAAGTGTCCAGGCGCGTGTCGCCGCCAGCACTTCCCAGGCGGACCAGGTGGCCCCGTCATTGCTGAAACGCATCCGCGACACGCCCGAACCGGCGCCGTCCGACCAGGTCAGCGCCAGCGTGACATTGGGGGTGTTCGTGGCGCTCCGGTTGTTGT
>CAIXUF010000972.1 GCA_903922535.1 Candidatus Hydrogenedentota bacterium | reverse complement strand
GTGGCGTCAAGCATGGTCAATGGCGGCCGGGCACGCAGTTCTGGAACCAGCAGCAACGCCTTTTCGTTGCACAACGGAATGGCCACCGACAGATCGCCCGCGTTCTTGCCCAGGTCCAGGCTGCCGGTGCACTGCCAACGCAGACAGGGCACGCCGGCCAAAGCGATCTCCGTTTCAGCGCGATAGATCGACACCCGGTTCAACTCGGCGATATTGGCCTCAATCAGGCTGTTCACCGTCACCGCCCGCCATGTCCGGGTGCCGGTGTGAAACGCCAACTGGTCGCCGCTCAGCGTTCCTTTGAGGGCAACGTTCCGCCCCTGTCCGGTGACTTCCGCCGTCAGCTCCCCACCCACGGTGCCGGCGTCAAACACCATGCCGGATATCGGTTGAAAAAGAGGGTTAAACTGCGGCAACGCCAGGTCTTGGATATGCACCAGCAGGCGCGAGGAGCCACCCCCAATGATGAAACGGCCGGTGTTGCGCCGCCCCAGCGTCACCGGCGCCGTCAGGGTGACCCGCAACGTATCGCGCCGGTGTTGCGCCAGAGTGACCTTGACGGCATTGACCTCGACCATCGTCAGGCCCCACCGTCCAAAGGCCGCGCTCACGGCGGCCTCGCCCGAGTCCAGCGGCACCCCGCCAATTTTCCCGGCCACACCGGTGATACCGGCTTCAATCTTGAGGTTTTGCGGGCGCCAGGACGCATCCAGATCCGCGCTCACCGCACCGCGGCAAAGCGCCTGCTCAAGACGGTTGCCCGTCCCCTGTTCCCCGCGCAGACTCGCCTGCCACGTGATCACCAGGGGACCGCCAGGCCGCCAGCCGCTCCCGTGCAAATTGGCCTGCTGAACCTCGAACCGGAAACCGGGGACACCGGAGAGGGTCGGCGGTTGTTCCAAAATCACGGAGGCCCCCTGCGCGTTGAAGCTGGCCACGTGCAGTTCGACCCACGACGACCGGGGCTTCTTCGGCCGCCCCGACACGTCCGCCGGCGCCGGTGACGGCGCGCCCGGCACGGCCCAACGGCCATCGGCCTGATGCACCAGATGGACCGTGGCCCCGTTGACCCGCAACTCCACCACCTCAAACACGCCGCGCAACAGCGAGCGAAAGCGGTAGCGCACCTGCAACTCGTCACAGGCGAATGCCAGCGGCTGACCGGGAAGCCCGGCCCGGACCCGTCCCAAGTCAAGCCGCCACAATGGGGCAAACCGCACCCGTTCCGCCGTCACCGGCAGTCCCATCGCCTGGCTGACCCGCGGCAGGATCTGCCCCTGGACAAACCACGGCCGCGAGCCCAGCCACAACAAGGCGCCCGCCAGCAATGCCAACGCCAGCGACATCCATGCGGCGCGCCTCACTAACCGTTTCATGCCATGATTACCTTGTGGCGGATAGTGATACTTTGCCACGAAAGTGTTGCAAGAGGCTCCGTCATCAAGCAATATACCGTGCGTTCACGTCGGCTCCGCGGCGGCCGGGGGTGTATGACAATTTTGCGGATTCCGCAGGCAGCCCCTGCTGTCCCAAGCGTGGACTGTCGCACGAAAGCTGCCTGCGAAATCCGCCAAGCGCTCACGGCGCCAGCCCGTTGCAGGCGGCGGTGAGACGGGCGGCATCCTCCTCCAGACGGCGAAGGCGTTCGGTGCCGCAAGCCCCCTTCAGCAGAGCGTCAATTTCCGTCGTCAGCCGGCCGGCCAAAGCCAGTGCCTTTTCCAATTCCCGAATGGTGACGGCAAGCAGCAGCAATTCCCGCCGGGCCATCGTCCAGGACGCGGGATTTCGTGCCGCGTCTTGGGACAAGAGAGGCTCGATGACCAGGCGTTGTTCCTGGGCTTGACGGATGACCTCGAAATCCCGCCTAACTCCGGTCACCAAACCGCCCAACAGCGCTTCCTGGGCACGGAACGCCGAGCGCAGCCGGGGCGCATCCCGACGCAGCTCGTCCTCGGGTCGTCCCCCTAAGAACGACGCCCGGGGGGCCGCCGGCGGCCCCGTCGCGTCCGGGGGAAAATCAGGCAGGGCGCGCAACTCCGCCGTGGTTTCCTTCAGGGACTGGGAAATTCCGCGCAAACGCTCTCGAATGGCCGCCGCCTCGGGTGCATCGGCCCATTCCCCGAGCATGGCAAAGTAGCGCCCGATCAGGCGGTTGTGATCCCGCAACCGCTCCAGAAGGTCGAGCCGGTGCGCATCGGCGGCGGCCACGCGCCGGTACGCTTCAAGGGTCTGGCTGGCCGAGGTGTCCTCCTGCAGCAGCCGTTCGGAGGACGCGTCCACCGCCACGCGGCCCGTGGCCAGCATGAGGCGGTTCATGGCGGCGGCGTACGCCCCGCCGGCGGTCGCCACCGCGGCCGTGTCCACCGACGACACGCACCCGGCACCGGCACCGGCCAGGAACGGGACCAGCAACAGCGGTCGCCACCAGCGACGAAGAAGGGCGGTAATCCGGCACAGCTTCATGACGTGAACCTCG
>CAIXUF010000971.1 GCA_903922535.1 Candidatus Hydrogenedentota bacterium | reverse complement strand
TCCGCCGGAATGTCGTAAAGCTCCACGCGGCTGCGGTCGGGATTGAGCAGCAACTTCCATTTCCCATCGCGGATCGCGAGCTGCGGCGCCGTGTAGTCCGGCCCCCAGACTTCGAAGAGCCACTCCCAGTAAAGCGGCCCCTTGCGCGGACGCGAGGCTCCGCGCAGAATGTCGCTCACGTCCTCGCCGTCGGGCTTGGCCGCTTCGGGCGGCTGGATCCCGGCCAGCGCGCGCGGACCTGGGTCGCTACGAAACAGCCCTACGATACGGCGCAGCTCACCGAGGCGTGGCGGTTGTTGCTTGATGCCGCACCGGAGTGTGGCGATAGCGAGGGTTACCGCTATGACGTGGCCGACGTGGGCAGGCAGGTGCTCGCCGACCTTGGGACACGGTATCACGGGGCCATCGTCAATGCCTTTCAGTCAAAGAATGCTAAGCGGTTGCGGCAGCTCAGCGACAAGATGCTCGGCCTCATCCGCGACATGGACCGCCTCGCGGGGTCCCGGAAGGAATTCCTGGTTGGGGCGTGGATCGCCGATGCCCGAGCGTGGGGCGGGACTCCGGAGGAAAAGGGCCGGTGCGAGTGGAATGCGCGGGTTTTGCTGACGGTCTGGATGGTCCCCAAGAGCAATATCTATGCTGATAACAACCTTTGCGATTATGCCAACCGGCATTGGAACGGGTTGCTTGGGCAATATTACTTCTCGCGTTGGAAGCTGTGGCTTGATGCCTTGAACGAAGCAGTGGGTAAAGATGGAAAGTTTGATTCGGCGCCTGTGCAGAAGCGGATCCAGGACGCAGAATTCGCGTGGACGCGCGCGACCGATCCGGTGACTGCCGAACCGTCTGGCGACACGATCGCCGTCGCCAAGGAGTTGTTGGCGAAATACGCCAAGGATGTCCTTAACGGGACGCATTCGCGTTAGTACTCATGATTTGAATTTGTTGAATTAAGGCATGTTTTTTTACGAAAAGAGTTTGAACAGAAGTCGCGAAGAACGCAAAGGGGAGAACGAATGATATTACCGAAATATACGATGGGTGTGGGGGATCGTTTTGGACGTGAGGGGAAAGCACAGTTGGCGGCGTTGCAGCGGGCACGCGCGGAAGGAGTGATTGTCGCCCCCGTCTGGAACAAGTCCTTCCGCGAGCATTCCATCATCCATACCGAACCGGCCAGCGTGCGCATGGCGGCCGACGCGGCGGTGAAGGCGGCGGGCTGGTCGCTGCCTTATTTTGTCGATGCGGACCACATCAACTTGAAGACGGTTGACGGCTTCATCGCCTCCAGCGATTTCTTCACCCTGGACGTCGCCAGCGCCATTGGTGTGGCGGTGGACCGCGCGGCTGTGGATGCGTTTGTCGGAGAATACGGCGGCTTGTGTGGCTCATTTACGCCGGAAGGGCTCTCTGAGCCGATTGTTATCAGCCGCGACCTGCTGGCTTCCGTTGCTGAAACCTATCTCTTCGCCATCCGGGAAGCGGGCCGCATCTACCGTCGCGTGGAACAGGCTAAGGGGGCGGGGAATTTCGTCACGGAAGTGTCGATGGACGAAACCCTGCATCCGCAGACACCAGCCGAGCTGCTTGTTATCCTTGCGGCGATTGCTGACGAGGGGATCCCGGTGCAGACGCTGGCGCCGCGTTTCTCGGGACGGTTCAACAAGGGTGTGGATTATGTGGGGGACGTTGACCAGTTTTCCCGCGAATTTGCGGCGGATGTGGCGGTGATTCATTATGCCTGCTGTCATTTTGTCCTGCCGGCAAACCTGAAACTGAGCATCCATTCCGGCAGTGACAAGTTCAGGATCTATGGGCCGATCCGGGCCGTGTTGCAGAAGACAGGGGCGGGGCTTCACCTCAAGACCGCCGGCACGACCTGGCTGGAGGAAGTGGTCGGTTTGGCAGAAGCCGGGGGCGACGGGCTCGACATCGCCAAGGAGGTCTATGCCGCGGCGCTGGGGCGGTTCGATGAACTCTGCGGTCCCTATGCCGAAGTCATCAATATTGACCGGAAAGCCCTGCCTTCGGCCGGGCAGGTGGCGAAATGGGACAGTGCGGCCTTCGTCGCGGCATTGCGCCATGACCAGTCTGTTGCCGG
>CAIXUF010000970.1 GCA_903922535.1 Candidatus Hydrogenedentota bacterium | reverse complement strand
CATCCGATACACCCGGGGAGAGGGCGGTCTGTACCGAGCCGATGATGACCGTGAGCGGGTTCCTGAGTTCATGCGATACCAGGCCGATAAACTCGTCTTTGGCCTGGTCGATGCGCCGGTGTTCCGTCACATCTTGTATCTCCGACATGACGGATTTCATTTTGCCGCCGGCATCATAGAGGATAGAGTGATAAAACTCGCACCAGATAACGCGGCCGTCTTTGGTTAGGACACGATTGGACACGGTGACGCTGCGGCTGACGCCGTCGTTGATCTGGGCCAGGGCGATTCGGCCGATGGGGATATCGGCCGGGTAGATCCAGGTGATGTCGGCTATAGTCTTGCCGACAACCTCTGAAGCTTTCCAGCCGAACATGGCTTCCGCGGTTCCGGCCCAGCGCGTAACCACCAGGTCAGAGTTCCATTCAACTACTGCGAGGGGGGAGTTTTCAGCGTGCAGGCGCAGTCTCTCCTCTTTTTCTCTCAGGTCATCTTCGCGACGTTTGCGACCGGAAATATCGCGCAGAAAGGCCACGAACCGCCCGCCTTCGGCAGGTTGATACTGGGAGCTGATTTCGATATCGAAAACGCGGCCATCTTTCCGTTTGTGCCTAGTTTCAAAACGTGCTTGGCCATTTGCTATGATATTCTGCATCCGGGTAGTCACTGAATCCGGATTACTGCCGGCATCGAGGTCGGAAACGCTCATCCTTAGCAGTTCCTGTCGGCTGTAACCGCTCATGCAAGCGTAGGTGTCATTGACTTCCAGTATCTTTCCATGCACATCTAGCATCCAGAAGCCATCCATGGCTGTCTGAAGTATAACGCGGTGTTGTTCGCCGCTGGCAAGGGCTTCATCATCAGACAGCTTGCGCATGAACCCTTCCCCGATGTGCGAAGAAATTTCTTCCAGCAGGGTGATTGTTTCAAGAGAAAAACACCCCTTGCTCCGAGCGTTGCACTGTATGAGCCCTACGATCCGGTCCCTGTTTCGTATAGGAACAAGCGCGATGGAAGCATAACCCTGTTGTATGCACCGGTTGCGAGGGTGATATCTGGGGTCGTTGTTGCGGTGGATGCTCAAAAATGGGGAAGAATCGTTGGTCCAGAAGCTGCCCCCGGCTGTGAAGCAGGGGTTGGAAGAGTCCGTTTTGCCGGACATAACCAGGCCGCAGGTACATTCAAGGTTGACATTTCCGTTCCTGTCACGGCACATCCCGCCATCATCGAGCCACTCAACAAGCGTGTTTTCCGTTGACAGATGTGCCTCGGAAAAGCCCGCCTGTGCAACATATGGGAAGTCTTCCCCGTGCTTCAGCCGGATGCCCACCGCATCGCACCCCAGCCACTCCTTCAGCAACAAGGAGACGTCGCCCAACAACTCGCGCAGGTTGCTGACGGCGTTGAAGAGCTGGAGCATTTGCATCGTGATGTCCCGCTCCTCCTCCATGCGCTTGCGCGTCGTGATCACATCAAACACAACCACAAAGTGATCCTTGAGAGGGCTGTACACCGCGAGTTCGAACCAGTCGCGCAGCGCCTCCAT
>CAIXUF010000969.1 GCA_903922535.1 Candidatus Hydrogenedentota bacterium | reverse complement strand
GTCCAGGTCGAGCCCCGCCGCCGCCCGAAACCGCAACCCGTCAACCCCGCGCAGCAGACGTTCCGAATCTGACCGAAAGGACCCCATGCGAACCACCAAGCCCACGCCGCCCCGCTACCGCGTCATCCCCTGCTTCCTGCACGTCCCCATCCAGGACGGGCACGACGCCATCGCCGATCTGCCCCCCGAGATCCAGCAGCAGTGCCGCGACCGCGGCGGCTTTCTGTCGATGGACGACGACAACGGCGACCGCTTCGCCACCCGGCCGGTCTTCTCGAGCAAGGAGTACAAGGCCCTGAAGCCCGCCCGCTGAGCCCGGCACCGCCGACAACAGGGGAGGACCGCATTCACACGCGGCCCCCCCCCCTTTCTTCAGCCGGCGGGCAACGGCCTCTCAGCAACGTTACGGCTGACTTTGCGCGAGTCTTCGAGCGTAAAGTCCAGCCCGTTGTTGGCCGCTATTTCATTTTCACCATTTCACTGCCTATCCCAGTCCCGAACCCAGAAATCATTTGGATTCTCTTCAATCTTCATGTGCTTGGAATCCACAATACGTAGAGTAAGAGTTCCTTCACCGCGTGTCTCTCCCTTGGGCACATCCACCCATTTTATATGCACCAGTTTGTCATCTACTGTCCCCCGTGCGACGTTCGTCCAACGAGGATTCGCAGGCGATAGTTCCCCAAGCCACCAAATTTCCTTCCCAAGTTGTCGCACATAGAACGTCGCACCGCCTGCATTCCAAACACCCGTCAGATCGTTTCCTTGTTCGACCTGTACGGGTGTGGCGGGCGCTATCGCGGCTGAAGCCAATGGGGCGCGTCTGATTATAAGATAGACCGCACCGGCGCTCAGCACAGATGCGATAACCGCCACCGCCACGGTTATCGTGATACTTCTGCTATTCATCTTGCTCCTTCCTTTCTCATGCCAACATATTAGTGACCGTCACGCCCGTGACGGATATCAAACCCGTCGCCCGATTTCCTTACCAAACCTTAGACCTATCCCTGAGCCACTTACAGCGAATCGTGACGGATAGCAAATCACTGAAGAACCACGAAAAGCGTCAAGAGTCACTCCGCGCGGCTCCGTCCCGGCCCCTGCCGTCCCAGCGCTCATAAACCCCACTCCTGTATCACGGCGTCCATGAGTCCGCTTCTACGCCGACGGCGGTCACTTTGCAAGACCGAGGACCCGAAATCGCGGTAGCCCTGACGCCGCCGCCCCCCGAGTCCGAGGACGTTACAACCACTCGTAACGTCCCCAACCCCGGCGCCACGAACCCGCGGAACCCCGTCTGTCTGTCTGTATGTCTCCCCATGGTAGCCCCTGGCCGCGGTCCAGCCGATCACCCCGCCAATCCGAAACGCGGGCCTTCCGCCGCTGGCGGATTGGCGGGCTGATCGGCGCGGGACTCGGGAAAACTGAAACGCCGCTTCGCGGCTGGCAGTTTTCCTCTCGCCCGTTCCACCGCGGCTGGCGGGGCTGAGGGGAGGCATCCCGCCAGTCAGACGGGGGAAGCCGGACAACCCGGTGGAACGCAGAAAGGGAAATGCCATGAACGAGACACCCACGATCCTCACGCTCGAACCCACCACGGCAGCCACGCCGCGCCGCCGGGGCCGCAAGATCCTCCCGCCGGCCTTTACCATCACGGCGCGGATCGCGATGCTGGTGCGCGAGCCCGGCACCGAACTGCCGCCGACCGTCCGCACGCCGCAGGACGTCTACCGCATCTTCAAGGACATCGCCGACCTGGCCCAG
>CAIXUF010000968.1 GCA_903922535.1 Candidatus Hydrogenedentota bacterium | reverse complement strand
GGTTAACCTCATGGCCTGCCTCCAAACTTTTCTTGGAGGGTAGAATAATCCCGCCTTTCGGGTAGATTCTCATCATGAGGCAACGAAGCCCGCTCAGGTAGATTTATTGTGAGGCAATTCGGCGACTTGCCATGAAGCCTGCGAATAGTGTAGACTCCGCCCTCGTTTCATGAACTGAGGCAGGCCATAACCATGGACAGGCAGAGGCAGATCTGTTGATGGAATGGCCGTGACAATGCGGTTGTTTCTCTCCCGGTTGATGGTGTGTATTTGCTGTGCCGGGAACATCCCAGAGTTTTCCGCCCGCGAATGCTGTCCCAGGTGAACTTCCGACACGGCTGTGTGTGCCGTTGAATGGCACGCCGGCCACGGCCCATTTGGACGCGCACAAAACAAACATATCCCCAAACACCGAAAGGAATTACTGTATGCCGGGAGCACACGCTCGAACAGTTTTCATGGTACTGGCGTCGGCGGCGTTGCTGTTTGCCGCCGTCGGCGGCGCGGCCCCGCTGGTCCTGAAGGGCAACAGCGGTTCGGTGAATTCTGTGGCCTTTTCGCCGGACGGGACAAAGGTGCTGACCGGTTCGGCCAACAATGCGGTGAAACTTTGGGACGCGGGCACGGGCATGGAAACAACGGCCTTCGTGGGGCACACGGCTGACGTGACTTCCGTGGCCTTTTCCCCGGACGGAAAGCGTTTGCTGAGCGGATCAGGCGACTGCACGGCAAGGCTGTGGAATGCCAACACGGGCCAGGTGGTGTTCACCTTTGCCAAGCACGTTGCCCGGGTTTCCTCGGTGGCCTTTTCCCCGGACGGCAGCCAGGCGCTCACCGGGAGTTGGGACGGCACCGCCAAGATCTGGGACACGGCCAAGGGCACCCTGGTGCGCTCCATCAGCCACAATTCGGCCAATTGGGTGAGCGCTGTGGCCTTTTCCCCGGACGGGACCGAGGAACTGACCGCCGCGTCGGACGGTTCCATCACGCGCTGGGATGCGGGCAACGGAGCCCCGTTGCACACCTACACCGGCCATTCGACCCTCGTTCATTCGCTCATGTATTCGGCGGACGGGAACCGCTTTGCCTCTTCGTCTTGGGACGGCACGGCGAAACTCTGGAACGTGCAAGCGGGGACCACCGTCCGCACATTCGATGTCGACACAAACGCGGCGTTTTCCGCCGTCTTCTCCCCGGATGGAGCAGTGCTCCTCACGGGCGGCAGCGACCAGTTCGCAAAACTTTGGAACCTTTCCACGGGGGCGCTTGAAAGGACCATCACGGGGCACACGGGAGAGGTAACCTCCACGGCGTTTTCCCCGGACGGCACGATGGTGCTCACCGGTTCAAGTGACGGAACCGCCCGGCTGCAAAGCATAGCCATGGCCGGAACCATCGTGATCAACGACAACCGTTCCACGACCAATAATCCCGCGGTCACACTTGCGCTTGCATGTTCGCCCAGTCCCGCCACACAGGTTACGGACATGCGGTTCAGCGATGATGGCGCACATTGGACAGTATGGCAGGCGCTTGCGGCAACGCTTCCGCACACACTGCCCGCGGGTGACGGCTACAAAACGGTCCGCGTCCAGTTTCGCAATTCAGCGGGCACGGTTTCAGCAACCTTCAGCGACTACATCCGGCTTGACACCGCGCCGCCCACCGGCGCGATCATCATCAACGGCGGCGCGGCAGCTACGGCCAGCCGCACCGTGACGCTTGGACTGACCTGGTCGGACGGGGCGGGTGCGGGCGTGACACGCATGCGCTTCAGCGATGACGGCGCGCATTGGACGGTCTGGGAGACGCCCAAGGCCACCCGCGCCTACACGCTGCCCCTTCCGAACGGCTACCACACGGTGCGTGTGCAGTACCGCGACGGGGCGGGCAACATCTCCGCCGCCTACAACGACTACATCAGGCTGGCGATGCCATAGCCGACAAGAAGAGACTGCCGCCGGGACACGCACCCGACAGCGTATAGAACAGGCAAGGCCCCACGCTTTACGTCGCGGGGCCTTTTCTTGTGTGCGTGCGCCTCACAGGCTTTCCCGCCTGCCGCATCCAGGGCGTTCCGTCGCAAATCGACAGCCGGGTGCGGCTGTCCCGCATTTTCGGGCCGCGATTACGGCAGGGGAACTGCGGACTATTTGCCGCTTCGCAGCACTTTGCCGGCACGCGGGTTGGCGTTTACCGTGCCGTGATCGACCACCATTTTCCCGTTGATAAACACATGGTCGATGCCGACGGGGGGCTTTTCCGGCTCTTGGAACGTGGCGCCGGAGGCGATGGTTGCCTGATCAAACACGACGATGTCGGCGTAGGCGCCCGCGGCGAGTTTGCCCCGGTCCCTGATTCCGAAGTGTTCGGCCGCAAGACCGGTCATCTTTCGGATGGCGGTTTCCAGCGGAAGCATGTGCTTGTCCCGCGCATAGCGCCCGAGGAACTTCGGATAGCAGCCGTGGAAGAGGTAGGAGGGACGGCCGATACCCATGAGGATGGTGTCGGTGGAGATGGCGACATTGGGGTGCGCCAGCGCCGCAAAGGTGGAGCGCTCCGCCAGGGCGCTGTCGGGCTCGCCCATGGTCTCAAAGACCAGCACGTGGCCGTCCTCCTCCAGCAGCAGGTCGCAGGCGGCGTCGAGCGGGTGCTTGTTTTGCTCGCGCGCGACCTCCATGAGGTTCATGCCCTCGTAGCGCTTGTTCTTCTCCGTGACGACGGCCATGATGGTGGAGCATTCCCAGCCCATCACCTTGAAGAAGTTCATGGACCATGAGTCGCCCTCGACATGGGGCCATTTCATGTTTCCATGCTTGATGCTGCTCTTCATGCGTTTGCGCGCCTCGGGGTCGCGCATACGGACCAGGACGTCGTCGCGGCCGCCCTCGATCGCCCAGGGCGGGAAGAACGCCAGCAGGTGGGTGAAGCCCGTGGTGGTGGGCATCACGTCCATGCCGACCGATGTTCCCGCGGCGTTGGACTTCATGACCTGGTTGACGCGCTGCGCGATGGGGCCGTCCAGCGGCACGGGCGGCATCCAGCGCTCGGGTATTTTGGTCAGGTGGCGAATTGCCGCGCGCACGAGCGGCCCGGCAGGGCCGTAGTCCGGGATCCAAAAGAGGTGGGAAATCTGCGCGCGGATGCCGTGTTCACGCGAGATGTCCAGCACCTCGTCGACGGCCTGGGGGAGGGTTGCCGAATAGCTGCGCAGATGGCAGGTGAAAATGGCGTCGCGCTTCTTGAGCACCCTGCCCATGGCGCGCATTTCGCGGGTGTCGCTCTGGCTCCCGGGATAGTACTGCAGGCCCGTGGACAGGCCGATTGCGCCCTCCTCCAGCGCCTGTTCCAGTGCGCGGCCCATGCCGTCCAACTCTTCATCCGTGGCGTAGCGCCGGGCCATGCCCATCGCCTCCAGCCGCAGCAGGCCGTGCGGCGCCAGCACGGCCGTGTTCAGCAGCACACCGCGCTCGTCGAGCGTGTCCAGGAACTGGCCCATCGTATTCCACGGGCAGTCGTGAACAATGTCGAATCCGGTGAAGACCTCGATGTACTGGCGCACCGCGTCGGCGTTGGCGCCGCCCAGCGGCGCCATGGACATGCCGCAGTTGCCCCCGACAAAGGTCGTGATGCCCTGGCGCACCAGCGGCGCCAGCATTTTGTCATGGTCGGGCCGGTACACGGTCAGGTCGGCGTGCGAATGGGGGTCGATGAATCCCGGACAGACCACCTTGCCCGCCGCGTCTATTTCCGTCGCGGCCTGCGCGCCGTTGGCCCTGCCCACCAGGGTGATCCGGTCGCCCTCCACGCCCACGTCCCCGGCAAACGGTTTGGCCCCGGTACCGTCCACCACCATTCCATTGCGTATCAGCACGTCAAACATGACATTTCCTCCACGGATATTTGGCGACTCTTGGATTGTAGACCACGTTGTGCGCTCCCCGGTTGCGGGCACGGCGGTCAAATGCGAAAGATGAACCGATCTCGATTATCTGCTTATGGCCGTGGTCTGTCAAGAAGGTTCTTTCACACGGCCACCCAGTATTCACCGTAACACAAGTTGGAATTTCGATCATCAGACGGCGGCGTTTGCGGATGGGTTTCTGCTATAATGCCGCCCTTAACCCGTCCATTTGTTCCGCAGCGCCGGTGTTTTCGCATGCCGGCATCCGCGTTCAACCCAATAGAAAGCCACGCATGAAGACTTTTTCCATCGCCGTACTGGAAGGCGACGGCATCGGCCCGGAAATCACCCGGGAGGCCGTCAAGGTGCTGCGCGCCATTGAGCCGATCGCCGGTGTGTCCTTTGATTTGCGTTTTGCGCCCTTTGGCGGACAGGCCTGGTTTGACCATGGCACCGCGTTTCCAAAGGAAACGATGCGTGTCTGCGACGGGGCCGACGCCATCCTGAAGGGACCCATCGGGCTGGGCACGGAGGCGTCGCGCCAGATTCCGGTGAACGAGCAGCCCGAACGGGCGGGACTGCTGCCGATGCGCCGGCGCTACAACACCTTCGCCAATTTCCGGCCGGTGTACCTGCCGCCGGAACTGTGCCATTTCTCGCCGCTGCGCCGGGAGCGCATTCCCAACGGCATCGACATCATGATGATCCGCGAACTGGTGGGCGGGCTTTACTTCGGGAAGAAGGAGGAGGGCCGCAACGAGACGGGCGGCCGCTACGTGAAGGAGACGCTCGAGTACACGGCGGTACAGATCCGCCGCATTTTGCACACGGGTTTCCAGGAGGCGCGCAAACGCCGGGGCCTGCTGCACAGCGTGCACAAGAGCAATGTGCTGCTGTCGAGCGTGCTGTGGAACGAGGTGCTTGACGAGGTGGCGCCGGAATATCCCGACGTGCGGGTGGAGAACATCATCGTGGACGCGGCGGCCACGGCGCTGGTGTTGCGGCCGGAGACCTTTGACGTGATGGTGATGGAGAACATGTTCGGCGACATTCTGAGCGACCTTGCCGGGGGTATTCTGGGCTCGCTGGGGCTCATGCCGTCGGCCTGCGTGGGCGCCGAGAAGTCCTACTATGAGCCGTCGCACGGGTCCGCGCCGGACATCGCCGGCAAGGGCATCGCCAACCCCTACAGCATGATCGGGTCCGTGGCGCTGATGATGGAGAAAAGCTTCGGGCTCGACGAGGCCGGGCGGCGGATCTGGGACGCGCTGCGCGCGGTGTTTGCCGCGGGCCATGTCACGGCGGACCTGGCCGCGCCGGATCAGCGCGACCGGGTGCTGGGCACGGCCGCGTTCGGCGACCTCGTCGTGGCCGAACTGAAATCCTGACGCGCCGATGAGGCTTCACGCGAAAGCCTATGCGGCTTTGCTCGTGTCGACGCTTGGCTGGGCGCTGGCGCCGGTGTTCATCCGCTACCTAAGCGCGCACTACGACCCGTACACGCAGTCGTTTGTGCGCTACATCAGCGCGGCCGCCGCGCTCGTGCCGTGGTGCGTGTACCGGTACCCGAAGGAATTGCGGCGCGCGCTGGCCCGCTGGCGAATGCTGGCGGCCATCGCGCTGCTGACGCTGGTCCTGCAAACCGCATGGACCATCGCCCTGTACCACACGACGGCGACGGCGGCGCAGCTCATCCTCAAGGTGCAGGTGCCCATGGTGATTCTCATGAGCTTCCTCGTGTTCCGCGAGGAGCGCTTCGTTATTCTCAGCCCGCGCTTCCTGATCGGCACCGTGCTGGCGCTGGTTGGCGTGATGGGCGTGCTCATGCGCAACCCGTCGGTCCGCTGGCTTCCGGCGTTCGACCTTGCGTTCGCGCTGCTCATGCTCGTGAATGTGTGCTGGTCTTTCTACATCGTCGGCAGCCGCCATGCCTGCAAGGATCTGCATCCCGTGCCCATGTTCACCGTCGTGGCGGTCATGGTCAGCATCGGGTTCCTGCCCGTGATGCTGATCAAGGGCGACACGGCCTCCATCGGCGCGGCGGGCCTGTGGGTGGGCACCGTCGCATTCCTCTCCGGCATGATAAGCATCAGCATCGCGCACAGCGCCTTCCACTATGCACAGGTGCGCCTGGGCGCAGCCTTCTGCACCTCCCTGCAACTGGCCAACCCGCTGGTCACCTACGTCGTCGCGCTGTTCCTGTGGCCCGACGAGGCGCTCAACGCGCTGCAATGGGCCGGCGCCGTCGTGCTTGTGCTGGGGAGCATTCTTGTGGTGGACGCGCAGCGCCGCGCGGGGCTCGCGCAGCCGCCCGCAGACTTGAACGCGGCACCATAAAGTGTGAAGTGTGAAGTGTGAAAAAATGGGGGAG
>CAIXUF010000967.1 GCA_903922535.1 Candidatus Hydrogenedentota bacterium | reverse complement strand
GTCTCGCCCTTCACGGAACTGGACGACGACGCGGCAATGGCCAGCGTGTCGGCGCTGAGCCGCTTGGCGGCCAGTTCAAAGGAGCTGCGCGTGCGCGTGCTCGGCTCGTGAAACCAGTTGACCACGAGGCGCCCCTGCAGGAGCGGCACCTTCTTGATGCCGCTGGAACGCTGCGACACGGCCACGAACTGCGGGGCCGTGTCGAGCACCAGCTCGATTTCCTGCCGGGACAGGTCGGCGATGCCGATAAGGTCCTTGCGCGTCCAGACGGCGCGGCTTGCTTCCGCCATGGTCTGCTACGCTCCTTCCTGTTCGGACGGTTCCGCTTCGACGCTGCGCTGCAGCAGCACCGCGTCCTCGCCGTCAATTTCCTCCAGCCTCACAAAAATCCACTCGCCCGGCCCGGTGCCAATGTCATAGCCGAGGTAGTCGGCCCGGATGGGCAGTTCGCGCCCGCCCCGGTCCACCAGGCAGGCCAGTTGAATGCGCTTGGGCCGACCGTAGTCCATCACCTCGTCGAGCGCGGCGCGGATGGTGCGCCCGGCGGCCAGCACGTCGTCCACCAGCAGCACCGTGCAGCCGTCGAGGGGAAAGGCAAAATGGGTTGCGCCCTTGTGCAGCGGCGCGGCCGAACCGGAACGCACGTCGTCACGATAGAGCGTGGTGGCCAGCGAGCCGACCGGCGGCGTCACGCCCGTGTACTCGCCGATGAGCTTGGCGATGCGGTCGGCCAGCGGCCGCCCGCGCCGGAGTATGCCCAAGATCACCAAGCCCTCAATGTCGGGGTTCCCGTTGGCGATGGCCAGGGCCATGCTGCGTATCGTGGCCGCCATGGCCTGGCGGTCCATGACGACGGTGCTCTCGATTTCACTGCGAATATCCGGTGTCATGGCGTTGCTCCGGTCAAAAAAAACGCCTTCTCAGCCGCCCTGAGAAGGCGTAAACCGCCGCTTGTTGACGTTCGTGCCGTGGCCATAGGTTGCCGCCGTTCCTTGTTAAACGTCTTTGCGAAACTATAGGCAAACCGGTTACGGCGTGTCAAATTGCCGTCAGAGACTTGCCGTCAGAGACTGCCTATTCCTTTTGGCCAAGGGGTTTGAGCAGCACGGTTCCCAAATTGATCGGCACGTCTCCTCCCATATTCGAGAACTTGTCCAGTCTAAACGCTATCTCCACCGGCCGGTAGCGTTCCTTGGAAAGATGCACGTTCAATTCGACCTTTGGCCTGCGGTTTAACCATATTCCCAGCGCATTCTGGTAGCAGCCCCATTTGCGCTCGTATTCGCCATGTATTTCCCCATCATCCGCGCTCTTGGACAGCTCCTTGATCCGGTCCGACCCGACAAGTCGCTCACTTTCAAGTCTGACGGACACGCCCGAAAGGGGCTTGTTCGTATTCATGTCACGTACACAGCCATTGATAACCAGTCGTGTGGCCCAATCCACGTGCCGCCCAATGATGCATCCGCTTAACGCCGCAGCCATCAGGCAAACCAACAGGCATTTCTTTACCCCTGCAACCATAGAATCTCTATTCATCCGAGACAACATCTTTCAGTTCCGTCCCTGAAACTCATCCGCGTTTCCCAACTGCTGGAAACTCTTATTCGCTTTTGTCCTTGGGGTCATCCGGGTCCTGCCGCATCATGGCCTTAACTTTGCCAAGATCAACAACGGCCCCATCTTCACCCGGGGGAACCGTGAACCGGCACCCCACCACCGCGGCTGGCTTGCCCGGTGAATGCACTCTGTCTTCGGGCACGTCCACCGTCAGCCAGTAGGTCCCCGGCGGCACATCCACGGCCGAGAAGGTGCCGTCCTCATCCACTTCGGGGAGGATGGTCACTCCCTCCATGCGCATCTTCCGGTATTCGTCGGTCTTGCCCCAATCGTCCGACCACTTCTGGACCGCCTCCTTCGACAGCCCCGCGGGCGGGCTGGGCCAATGGGTCTCCGTGTAAATGCGGCGATCCGAACTGCCCTGCCACGCAAGCTTTGTTTTCACACCCTCCGGCGCAACCATGCGGCCGACCAGTTTCCGGCCCGTGCCGCCGATCTGCACCTTGACTGTTTCGCCGGGTTTCACAAAAACCCAGCGGGAGTGGCAACTGCTCCAGACGTTGGTGGAGCCCGTACTATCACTTTCGCGGTTGCACTGAAAATGTCCGACGGTGTAATCGCCCGGGATGACCTCTTCAAAGGAAAAACGGCCGGCCGCATCCGTTTTCACACGGGGTATTTCTTTCCGATCCTGGATGTTCCCCTGCCGCACCAGAATCATTTCCACGCCGGCACCGGGCGTCTTTCCAATGTAATAGGCGCCTTCAATCCGCCCCGGTTTGGGGTCGGGCAGCGAAGTCTCCTGGGAAACGGCAGGCAGAACCTGAAGCGCGCCCAGGCAGAAAATAATGATAGGGGCACAGCACACAGGAAAAGATCGGAGCGGGCACCGACAAACCATTGAACTCCTCCTTTTCAGTCTTGCCGAACGCTTGCAGGATACTGCACGGTCTTCAGCGAAGCAACCCTTTTCAATGCCGTTTGAGCGTCACCCAGCCGTGGGCGAATCGGGTGCCGGCGGCGGCAGCGGCGAGTCCACCGCTTCCGGTTCGTCAACACGGTGAAACACGACGGTCTCCTCGGGGTAAACCGCACCCGACTCCCCTGTTATCCTCTGGGATTCCGCCTGGCGATACCCGTCCTTGGTGACGGTGAAATGCGCCTCAATGTCGGGAGCAAACCCGTCCCATGCGTACCGGCCTTCCTGGTCTGTCTTGTACTTGGGCCTGAAAACCCCCTGTGTCCCGTCCACATTGGCCCCTTCCACCGGCTGTCCTTCCGTGTCAACGACCCGGATTGACATGACAAAGGGGTCGGGCAGGCGGAAGTCAACGGTGCGCGTGGTGCCGGCCGCCCAGGGAACGGTTTGACTGCTCTCCTTTCGCCCGGTATCCAGTGTGCCGGCCATGTAATGCCCCCACAATTCATACGAGGCGGGCGTGTTGAGTATTAGCTCATAAGCACCGTCGTTTCCAGGATCGATGACAACCATCAGACTTTGATGCGTCTTGGTGTTTTCATAGGCAACGGACGCCTCCAACGGTCTTCCCGAATGCAGCCCCAGGACATGGCCGCGAATGGTCATCATCTCACCCTCCGACGGCAGCGTGCAGTTCCATGTTTTGTGCTCGCCCGGCGCGACGGGTCCGGCGTCCTGCTTGAACAAGTTCACGAATGTCATGCTCTTTCCCTCTGGAGCCTTGTCGAACTCCAGCACCACGTCGGGCACGGCGGGAAGATCCGTGAAGGTGTAGCTTCCATCCGGTCCCGTGTTTGTCGGGCGGCTGTAGGCCATGGCAATTTCGGATTCGTCGTGGGACTCAACGTGGGCGGCATAGTCGGGCATGCCGCCGTCGGGCGCGTAGCGCGCGATCAGCATGATGCTCAGGTCCGCGGCGGGCGACCCATCAGCATGGGTGACCGTGCCGGACAGGCATGCCGGTGCGGTCAGGGTAAGATCAACGGTCTTCGACTCCCCAATGGGCACCGCGGGAAAGAAGCTCTCCGGCTTTCCCGGAGGGATCACCAGGAGCGATGCGATGCCATCGTTTCGAAAACCCATGGTGAACGCGCCATCCGCATCGGTGGCCGCGACATGGTAATTGGTGGTGCTGAACCCTGACGGGCCGGTCATCGACCGGCACGCGACGGCCGCGCCGGTCACGGGATTGCCCAATGCGTCCAGCACGCGCCCGTCAAGGTTGACCCCCTCGGACAGGGCGAAATCAACGCCCGCGCGCTCCTCCCCCGCCTTTATGTCCACACGTTTCCCATATGTTTGAAACCCCGTGGCGCTGACGCTGACATCGGCAAAGCTATGCTGTCCAACATCTATATCTGTGATGGTGTACTGCCCCCCCGCGTCGGTTTCACCGTGCCAGACCACCATCGTGCGATAGTCGTAGCCGCTTTGCCAGACGGCCGCGCTGACGCGGGCACCGGCAACACTCCGCCCCGTGCTGTCGGAAATGGTCCCGGAAATGGTGCATGGATCGGACGGATTCGCGGCCTTGGGCTTCGTGGCGGGAACGGGCACCCCGGGAACGGACACCGCCGGCTTCACGGGGACAGCCTGGGCGGACGGCGGAGGGCTTTCGTTCCGGGACACCGCTGCCGGTTGCCCGGGATCGGGGCCGCGCTCGGTTTTTTGGAGGGCACGGTGTTTTGCACCGGCCATGGCAATTTGGGGACTCTCTTGCGGCGGCTTGGACGGCCTGAGCATCAGGCCCGCCACCACTGCCGCCGCGACAACCACCGTTGCCAGGGCCGTGACCGCTTTCCACACGGGCAGCGACCGGGACAACGCGACTTTTGTGGGCTCGGTGAAGACGGGGTCGATGTGTGGCGGCACGCCGCCCAAAGCCAGTTTGCCAAGGGCTATGGTCAGGGAGGCGGGCGCGGGCGCGGCCTCCGCCAGTTGCCCGCCCATCACGGCTGCCAGAACGAATTCCGACACCACCATCCCGCGCCGTTTCAGGAAGGCGCGGATTTGTTCGATGCCGTTGTTGACCCGGTAACGTGCGGTGGATTCCGAGATGTTCTGGGCCTCGGCGAGACTGTCGTAGGTGCGGTTCTCGAGAAAACGGCCGACGATCAGAACCCGCGGCGCGTCCGGCAGTGCCGCGATGGCCTCGTCGATGAGCGCCAGCAACTCGGCGGTTTCCGGTTCGGCCTGAACGCTTTCCTGCGCCTGCGGATAGTCCAACTCCCGCTGCGCGCGGCGGCGCGCACTCTTGAAACGGTCCAGTGAGCGCCTTACGGCGACCGTGTGCAGCCACGGCCCCAGCGTGGGAGACGGTTCCACCCGCGCGCGCATCAGTTCGATGAAACACTCCTGGGCGGCGTCCTGTGCGTCTTCCGCGTTTCGCAGCACCCGGCGGCACGTCGCATACACCATCCCGGAATAACGCGACACGATTTCGGAAAAGGCCCCGGCATCACCCCGTTGCCGCCAGCGCTCAATCAGAAGGGCGTCATTTGCGCTCATGAAAGGAATCCTTTCCTGCACGGTTGATTCTACCCAAATATCGACACCGACCGTGAAAAGCGCAAGGGCAGGCGGGAAACAGTCATCCGTTTGTCCTGAAAACGGGCGTTGGGTTGTCCATGACTTACATGGTAGTCATGGACATTATGGACGATATGGACTTGACTCGGCGGGTGATTTGGGTTTGGGTGGGTGCCGGAAATTGCCGTGTTGTGTCAGAGATGCCGGACGCCCGGGCAGATTTCGGACGCATACCCGCCGCACTTCCCGAATTCGGCGGTTGCCGTTTGGGCATCTGGCTCCAAGTACAGGCACAAAAAGGACTTCAACGGCGAAAAGGACAAAACAAACCCTCTCCAAGGAACTGAGTTCCGACACCACCCTTTGGGTCCTTTATGTCATTCTCGTCCCTTGCAGACAAATCCGCCCGGATCAAACGCCGTATAGGGGATCACGCACCAGACGGCCCCGCAAACGCCGACAGTCAAACACCACCCGCACGTCCCGTGCGTGCGTTCCTGCCGTCATCGCGCAACCGCCAAAGTCGGATCACACGGCCTGTTCGACGGCCCTGGGCTGGTAGACAATGTCCGTAACCTGGACGCGCCTGTGGCCTTTTGTGGAAGACTCGTATTCGATCTCGGTGCCGATGCGGGCCCCCAGCAGGGCCGTGCCCAGGGGGGTGAGCACGGACACACGGTCCGGTGCGCCCGAAAAATAGCCGGGGTAAACCAGTGTGCAAAGCCGCTCGCTGCCCGTGTCCAGATCCAGCAAAACCACGCTGGAATTCATGGTAATCACGTCTTCGGGCATCTGGCTGTCGCCAACGACCACGGCCCCGTCAAGTTCATCATGGAGATGGCGCACGGATTCCCACGAATCCTGGTTCTCTCCGCCTGTTATCAATCCAATCCGCTTCTCAATCGTCACACGATCCTGCTCTGTCACCAGGATTTGCCGATGGCTCATTACTGCTCCTTTCGGTATGACGCCTGGAACCCTTGCCCACCGCGCGCCCACTGTGCGCTGGACCGTCACGCCCTTGGGCGGATCCGGTCTCCGGTGTTGCTAAGCATCTTAACGCTTTCCTCACGATTTGTAAACATCTTTTTTGCCCGGAAAACACAAAACGCAACGCATTGCGGCGCAATGCGTTACACCGCATCAAAGAACTTTTCATAGACGTGGGCGGGCAAAACATGACGGCGGCAGAGCAACTTGATGGGAAACTTGAACAGCCGCAGCAGCGGGTAGTAGGTGGGGTAGTCCGTGAAGTACTTGTTGGGCGCCTTCAGAATAGACTCGTACTCCTCCCGGGAAATGCCCTGCTTCTTGAGGCAGTAGTTGACCATGTCGTCCGTCTCGAAGAAGGGGGAGGTCTGAAGCGCCTTGAGGGCGTCTTCGCGGCTGATGACGCCGGTGCGCACCTTGGCCGAAAGCTCCACAACCCGCCAGTCGAATCCAAACTTGCGGCGGCTGTAGTGGTAGACCAGCGCAAACAGCTCGTTGTCCATGTGGTGCTGGCCCGTGTCCACCCACCCGTATTTCTCCGCCAGCAGCCGCTCCACCTTGTCGCCCGTGTCATCGTAGTGGTTGGTGATGTTGACCACCCGGATGCCCTTGACGATTATCCAGTAGAGCATGTGGTGGATGTCCACGTTCTGAAAGGACTTCAGGGGCGTGGTGGCAAAGCGGCGGATGAGTGCGCGCACATAGCGCCCGTCGATGTAGTTCCACGCCAGCGGCGTGACGCCCTCCTCGCGGAAGGAGTGGCTCATGATAATGTGGCGCACGTTTTCCTTGGCCGCGGTGCGGTACAGCGCGCTGGCGATGCCCACATCGTCCGTGACGTCGATGTAGGGCACACAGGCGCGGATGGTGCTGTTGGTCAGCTCGCGCGAATCGGGCCAGTCCATGATGATCGTGTGCAGGTCCACATCGAGCGCGTCGCAAAGGCGGGCAAGATTGGTCTTGGCGATGTCCGAATCCCAGCCGTTGTCGAAATGGACCGCCAGCGGGCGCAGCCCCATGATTTCCTTGACATAATAGAGGCAATAGGAGGTGTCGCGCCCGCCGCTGACGCCGACGACGCAGTCGTAGGGCCGCCCCCGGCCATGACGCCGAATCTGGCCGGCGAGTTGCTGAAGGATGCGGGTGCCCTCTTCCCCGATGGGAAACTGCCGCTCCAGTTCGTCCTGCATGCGGCAGTAGTTGCAGGTGCCGTCCCGGTCGAAACGGATCCCAGGCACCGTCTCGTCCATGACACAGCGGACACAGGCGCAGGGGGAGGGGGAGGTGGCATCATCCAGGCGTGCGGTCATGACAGTCCTTTGCTGCTTGCGGCTGTGTTCAAAGCCGTGCGTCGTCCATGGTCACCGCCGGAAGCACGTCCTTGGGGCGCACATGCTCCGGCCGGAAATGGCGGCGCAGTTCGTCGTCCTTGGGATAGGTGATAAGCACGGTGCGGCGCCTGCCGAAGAACAGGAAGAAAGCCCCGGCGGCCACCGCCGACGCGCCGCCCTCATACACCCCCGCGGCCAGATGGGCCACGGCACCCGCGCCGCCGCAGGCGATCACCGGAATGGACACCGCGCCGGACACGGCGCGGACCAAGTCAATGTCATACCCCTCCAGCGTGCCGTCACGGTCAATGGAGGTGATCAGAATTTCGCCCGCCCCGGCCGCCTCAGCGGCGCGCGCCGCAGCCACCGGATCAAGG
>CAIXUF010000966.1 GCA_903922535.1 Candidatus Hydrogenedentota bacterium | reverse complement strand
TTGCCCGCCGCGTCCGTCGCCGTCACGGTCACCTCTGTCACACCCTCGGTGACCGGGGCACCCGACGCCGGCGACTGGCTCAGCGTCACCAGGCCGCTGCACGTGTCCGCCGCCACTGCGCCAACTGTGAAGTCAGGCACAAGCGCCGCGCAAGAGGCGTCCGCGTCGATGGTTTTGTCCGCCGGGGCGGTCATGAAAGCCGGCGACGTGATGTCAAGCACCGTCAGCGTCGTCATGCTGTCCGTCGTGTTACCCTCAACGTCGGTGGCCGTCACGGTCACGTCCGTCACGCCCTTCGTGACCGGGGCGCCGGCCGCCGGGGACTGGCCCAGCGCCACAAGGCCGCCGCACGTGTCCGCCGCCGCAACACCAACCGTGAAGTCCGGAACAAGCGCCGCGCACGACGCGTCCGCATTAACCGTCTGCGCCACCGGTGCGCTCGTGATGACGGGCCCGCTCTTGTCAAGCACGGTGAGCGCCACCGTGCTGTCGGCCGTGTTGCCCGCGGCGTCAGTCGCCGTCACGGTCACGTCCGTCACGCCCTTCGTGACCGGTGTGCCCGCCGCCGGCGACTGGCTCAGCGTCACAAGACCGCTGCATGTGTCCGCCGCCACAACGCCCAACGTGAAGTCGGGCACAAGCGCCGCGCACGACGCGTCCGCGTCAATCGTCTGCGCCACCGGCGGAGCCGTAAAGCCCGGCGCGGCCGTGTCAAGCACGGTCAGCGCCACCAGGCTGTCTGTCGTGTTGCCTTCGCCGTCCGTAGCCGTCACCGTCACTTCCGTCACGCCCTTGGTCACGGAGCTGTCCACGGCCGGCGTCTGGCTCAGCGCCACCGGGCCACCGCATGTGTCGGCCGCCGCAACGCCCACTGTGAAGTCGGGCACAAGCGCCGCGCACGACGCGTCCGCGGTAACGGTCTGCGCCACCGGGGCGGCGCTGAACACCGGCCCCGTCTTGTCAAGCACGGTCATCGTGACCGTGCTGTCAGTCATGTTGCCAGCCGCGTCGGTCGCCGTTACGGTCACCGCGTGCGCGCCCTTCCCGTCAACGGTCGAATTGGCCGCCGGGGACTGGCTCAGCGTCACAAGGCCGCTGCACGTGTCCGCCGCCACAACGCCCACCGTAAAGTCAGGCACAAGCGCCTGGCAAGAGGCGTCCGCGTCAACAGTCTTGCCGGCCGGCGGAGTTGTGAAACTCGGCGCGGTCTTGTCAAGCACGGTCAGCGGCGCCGTGCTGTCTGTCGTGTTGCCAACGGCGTCGGTCGCCGTCACCGTCACAGTGGTCACACCGTGCGTGACCGAGCTGTTTGCCGCGGGGGACTGGCTCAGCGCCACCAGGCCGCCGCACGTGTCCATCGCCTCAACACCCGCCGTGAAGTCGGGCACAAGCGCCGCGCACGACGCGTCCGCGTCAATGGTCTGCGCCACCGGCGCAACCGTGACCACCGGCCCCGTAAGGTCACGCACGGTCAGTGTCACCGTGGTGTCGGCCGTGTTGCCCGCCTCGTCCGTCGCCGTCACGGTCACCTCCGTCAAACCCTTGGTGACCGGGGTGCCCGGCGCCGGAGACTGGCCCAGCGCCACGAGGCCGCTGCAGGTGTCCGCAGGCACAACACCCGCCGTGAAATCAGGCACAAGCGCCGCGCACGACGCGTCCGCGTCAATGGCCTTGTTGGCCGGCGGAATCGCGAAGCTTGGCGCCGTTATGTCAAGCACTGTCAGCGTCACTGTGCTGTCGGCCGTGTTGCCCACCGTGTCGGTCGCCGTCACGGTCACGCTCGTCACGCCCTTCATGACGGAGCTTCCGGCCGCCGGGGACTGCGTTAGCGCCACAGCGCCGCCGCACGAGTCGCCCGCGGCAACGCCCGCCGTGAAGTCGGGCACGGACACCGCGCAAGAGGCGTCCGCGGTGAGTGTCTGGGCCTGCGGCAGTGCGCTGAACACGGGGGCGGTTCTGTCGGCAACCACCACCGTTCTCGTGGCTATCGTTGTGTTGCCCAGCGCGTCCGTCGCCGTGTACGTCACTGTGTAGGTGGCGGCCACCGCCAAGTTCACCGTATCGCCGCCGATGGTGACGTCCGCTCCGAAGGAGCAGGCATCCATCGCGCTGGCACCCTGTTCGGTGTAGGTGCCGGTGCACTCGTCCAGGGTCATCTCGGCTGCGCCGTTCAGGGTGATGACCGGCCCAACCGTGTCCACCACGTCGACGAACCGCATCACCACGTCAGAGCTGTTGCCGCTGCTGTCGTCAACGGTGTAGAACACGTAGTAGGTGCCGAGGGTCGTCATGTCCACGTTGCCCGCCGAGTAAATCAGGGACGTTATGTCGCCGTCGCAGTCGTCCATGGCCGTCGCAAACGGATCAATGTACGCCGTCCCGCACTGGACGACCAGATTGTCTGAACTGTTCACGCTGATGACCGGGATTGTCGTGTCAATCACCGTCACCACGCGCGTCACCGGAATGGCGCTGTTGAAACCGTCGCTCACGTTGTAGGTCACCGTGTAGGTGCCCGGCACATGATTGTTCACCGTGCTCGTGGGCACGATGGCGGCCGTCAGGTCGCCGGCGCAGCCGTCGCTCGCCAGTGCGCCCGCGTCCGAGTAGGTCGAGCCGCACTCCAGCGTGACCGGACTCGAGCCGGCAAGCGTAATCTTCGGCGCGTTCGTGTCAACCACCTTCACGGTCCGCGTCGCCGTGCCGGTGTTGCTTGATGGATCTGTCGCGCTGTAGATGACCGTGTAGCTGCCGGGCACGAGCGTGTTCACCGTGCTCACGGGCACTATGTTCGCCGTAAGATCGCCTGCGCAGGCGTCCATGGCGGCCGCACCTTGATCGGTGAACGTGCCGGTGCACTCGACAATCACCGTCTCCGCACCGTTCACGGTGACGACCGGCGCCGTCACGTCGAGTACCGTCAGCGTGGCGATGCTGTCGGCCGTGTTGCCCACAGCGTCGGCCGCCGTCACGGTTACGGTCGTGACACCCTTCGTGACGGGGCTGCCCACCGCAGGCGACTGGCTCAGCGTCACGAGGCCGCTGCACGTGTCCGCCGCCACGACACCCACCGTAAAGTCAGGAACAACGGCCTGGCACGCGGCATCCGCGTCAATCGCCTGCGCAACCGCGGCCGCTGTGAATGTCGGCGCTGTCACGTCAAGCACCGTCAGCGTTGTTGCGCTTTCCGTCGTGTTGCCCTCGGCATCGGTCGCCGTCACAATCACGTCAGTCACGCCCTTCGCAACGGCAGTGTTCGCCGCCGGGGACTGGGTCAACGCAACCACACCGCCGCAGGTGTCCACCGCCACAACGCCCGCCGTAAAGTCGGGAACAAGCGTCTGGCAGGAAGCGTCCGCGTCAACCGTCCGCGCCACCGGCGCGGCAGTGATGACCGGTCCACTCTTGTCAATCACGGTCAGCGTCACCATGGTGTCGGTCCCGTTGCCGTCAACATCCGTCGCCGTCACCACAACGTCGTGCACACCCTTGCCATAGACAATCGAGTTCGCCGCCGGGGACTGGCTCAGCGCCACGGGGCCGCCGGCCATGTCCATCGCCTCAACGCCCACCGTGAAGTCAGGCACGAGAACCTGGCACGAGGCGTCGGCGGTGATCGTCTGCGCCACCGGCGCGACGGTCACAACGGGTCCGCTCTTGTCAAGCACGGTCAGTGTCACGATGCTGTCAGTCGTGTTGCCCGCGGCGTCCGTGGCCGTCACGGTCACAGAGTGCCCGCCCTTCCCGCTCACGACGGAATCCGCCGTCGGGGACTGGCTCAGCGCCGCAAGGCCGCTGCACGTGTCCGTCGCCACAACGCCCGAGATGAAGTCGGGCACCACGGCATTGGCTGAGGCGTCGGCGTTGACCGTCTGCGCCACCGGTGCGGCGCTGAAGACGGGTCCCGTCTTGTCAAGCACGGTCAGGTCCGCCGTGCTGTCCGTCGTGTTGCCTGCGGCGTCCTTCGCCGTCACGGTCACGGTCGTCACGCCCTTGCTGACGGACGCGCCCGCCGCCGGGGACTGGCTCAGCGTCACAAGGCCGCTGCACGTGTCCACCGCCACAACGCCCACCGTGAAGTCGGGAACGGGGGCCTGGCACGAGGCGTCGGCGGTGATCGTCTGCGCCACCGGCGCGACGGTGATCTCCGGCGCGGTCTTGTCAAGCACGGTCAGCGTCACGACGCTGTCGGTCGTGTTGCCCGCGACGTCGGTCGCGGTCACGGTCACGTCGATAACGCCCTTCGTGACAGGGCTGTCCACTGCCGGCGTCTGGCTCAGCGTCACATCGCCGACGCAACTGTCCGCGGCCACCACCCCGACCATAAAGTCAGGCACAAGCGCCGCGCACGAGGCGTCCGCAGTGAGCGTCTGCGCCACCGGCGCGGCGCTGAAGACCGGTCCGGTCTTGTCAAGCACGGTCAGCGTCACAACGCTGTCGACCGTGTTGTTCGCGGCATCGGTCGCCGTGACTGTCACGCTTGTGACACCCTTCGTGACGGCCGTGCCAAGGGCCGGGAACTGGCTCAGCGTCACATCGCCGACACAGGTGTCCCCGGCGGCAACGCCCGCCGTAAAGTCCGGAACAGTCGCCGCACACGAGGCGTCCGCCACTATCGTCTGGTCCGACGGCGGCGCCGTGAAGCCCGGCGCGGTCGCGTCAAGCACGGTGAATGCCACCACACTCTCCGCCTTGTTGGCCTCGGCGTCGGTCGCGGTCACGGTTACGGCTGTAACGCCCTTCGTGACGACGGTGCCGACCTCCGGAGACTGGCTCAGTGTCACATCACCGACGCAACTGTCCACGGCCGTAACACCCGCCATGAAGTCGGGCACAAGCGCCTGGCACGAGGCGTCGGCATCAACGGTCCGCGACACCGGCGCGACGGTGATGACCGGCGCAGTCTTGTCAACCAGGGTCAGCGTTACCGTGCTTTCGGTCTTGTTGTTCGCGGCGTCGGTCGCCGTGACGACAACGTCATGCGGGCCCTTCCCCCCGATGCTGGTGTTCGCCTCCGGGGACTGGCTCAGCGTCACGAGGCCCTCGCACGTGTCCGTCGCCACAACGCCCGCCGTGAAATCAGGCACAAGCGCCTGGCACGAGGCGTCGGCGTCAACGGTCTGCGCCACCGGCGGAGACGTGAAGCCGGGCGCGGTCGTGTCAAGCACGGTCAGTGTCACCGTGCTGTCGGTCTTGTTGTTCGCGGCATCGGTGGCCGTCACGGTCACGTCCGTCACGCCCTTGGTCACGGGGCTGCCCGGCGCCGGAGACTGGCTCAGCGTCACAAGACCCTCGCAAGTGTCCGCCGCCACGACGCCCACCATGAAGTCGGGCACAAGCGCCCCGCACGAGGCGTCGGCGTCAATGATCTGCGCCACCGGCGGAGCCGGGAAGGTCGGCGCAGTCTGATCAAGCACGGTCAGCGTCACATCGCTGTTGGCCTTGTTGCCCACTGAATCGGTCGCCGTCACGGTCACGGACGTAACGCCCTTCATGACGGGAGTCCCCGCCAACGGGGACTGGGTCAGGACCACGTCGGTCCCGCCGCAGGTGCCCTCCGCGTCAACGCCCAGGGTAAAGTCCGGCACAAGCGCCCCGCACGAGGCGTCGGCAACAATGATTTGTGCCGAAGGCGGCGTGTTGAAGACCGGCGGGCTGACGCCGAGGATGGTCAGTGTCACCGTCTTTTCCGCCGTGTTGTTTGCGGCATCAACGGCCGTTACGGTCACGGCCACGTGTGTGACCCCCTGGGCGACGGCGGTGCCGAGCACAGGAGACTGGCTCAGCGTCACCTCGCCGATGCAGGTGTCCGTGGCCACAACGCCCGCAAGGAAATCGGGAACGGACGAATTGCACGACGTGTCCGCGGTGATGGTCTGGGCCGCCGGCGCAACGTCGAAGATCGGCGCGGTCTTGTCCAGCACCGTCAACGTCACCGCGCTGTCGGTCTTGTTGCCCGCGGCGTCGGTCGCCGTCACGGTCACGTCCGTCACGCCCTTGGTGACTGATGTGCCCACCTCCGGAGACTGGCTCAGCGTCACAAGGCCGGCGCAGGCGTCCACCGCCGAAACGCCCGTCATGAAGTTGGGCACGGGGGCCTGGCAGGAGGCGTCGGCGTCGATGGTCTTGCTCGACGGCGGCACGGAGAAGGTCGGCGGGGTCGTGTCCCCAACCGTCACCGTCCGTGTGACCTGGGTCGCGGCATTGCCTGCCGGGTCTTTCACGTTGAAATACAGGGTGTACGTGCCGCTGGCCGCCGTGCTCACGGAACCGGTGCGCACGATGCTGGACGTCAGGCTGCCGGCGCAGACGTCATGGGCGGTCGCGCCCAGATCGTTGTATGTGCCGCCGCACTCGACACTAACCGCAGCCAAACCGTTCAGGGTGATGACCGGCTTGGTTGTGTCCACCACTTTCACCGTCCGCACGATGGTTGTGGAGTTGTTGCTGCCGTCAACGGCGGTGTAATACACGGTGTACGTGCCGCGCACCGCCGTGTTCACGTTGCTGATCCTGGTAATCTTGGAGGTGAGATTGCCCCCGCAGTTGTCGAGCGCCGTTGCGCCCTGTTCGGTGTAGGTGCCCCCGCACTCCACGGTCACCGGGGAAGAACCGTTCAGGGCCACGACAGGTTTGGTGTTGTCCAGCACCGTCAGCGTCGACTCCCATTGTCTGGCGTTGCCTGCGGCGTCGGTCGCCGTCACGGTCACGTTGGTCACACCCTTGCCGACAATGGTGCCCCTGTCCGGGGACTGGGTCAGCACCGCCGGACCGCTGCACGCATCCGTCGCCGAAACAGTAGCCCAGAAAGGAGGCACAGCATATTGACACGAGGCATTCGCGTTAACGGTATACTTGAGCACCATACCGCTGAAAACCGGCGGGGTCGTGTCCACCACATGGACCGTACGCGTAACCTGGACGGCGTTGCTGCCGTGGCTGTCGCTCACACTGTAGATGACAACGTAGGCGCCAACGGCGTTCGGGTTCACCGCCGTGCCGCCAACCGTCACGCCCAGCGGCGCCCCGCAGGCGTCCGTCGCCGTCGCTCCCGGATCGGCGTAGGCGCTGCCGCACTCAATAGTGGCCTCGGCGGCGCCGTTGAGCGAAATAACGGGCGGTGCCCAGTCCTTCACAGTCACGGTTCTCGTGACCTGATCGGCGTCGTTGCCGTTGCCGTCACTAACGTTATAGGTCACAACGTATTCGCCCGAAAGCGTGTCGTTGACCACATCGCCGCCAACCGTGACGGCCAGACCGGTCGCGCAGTTGTCCGTCGCCGTGGCGCCCAGCTCGTTGTATGCGGCGCCGCAGACAAGATCCAGGTGTGCATCGCCGTTGAGGTGTATCACGGGCTTGATGCTTTCCAGCAGCGTCAGCGTCACCTTGCTGTCGGTCGTGTTGCCGGCGGCGTCGGTCGCCGTCACGGTCACCTCGTGGGCGCCCGTGCCCTCGACAGTGGAGTTCGCCGCCGGGGACTGGCTCAGCGTCACGAGACCGCTGCAGGTGTCCGCGGCCGCAGCGCCGTCCGTGAAGTCCGGCACCACCGCCACGCACGAGGCGTCCGCCTCAACGGTCTTGTCGGTCGGCGCCGCGGTGATCACCGGCGGCGTCGTGTCCACCACATTCACTGTCCGGATGGCAAACTGGTCATTGTAGCCGTCGTTGACGAAGTAGAACGCAAAGTAGGTGCCGCTCGTCGTCGTGTCCACATCGTTTGCCGGGATAATCTGGTCGGTCAGGTCGCCCACGCACGCGTCGAGGGCCATGGCGCCCGGGTCGTTGAACGCGTTGCCGCACTCGACAACCGTCGTGTCCCCGTCGTTCATGGTGATGACCGCCGGGGTGGTGTCCACCACGTACACGGTCCGCGTGACCTGGGCGGCGCTGTTGATGCCGTCATTCGCGTTGTACGTGACAACGTACGTGCCGACGATTGCCGCGTTCACCGTGTCGCCGCCAACCGTCACGATCAGGCCGGTCGCGCAGTTGTCCGTCGCCACCGCGCCCTCTTCGGTGTAGGTGCCGCTGCATTCAACCGTCACCGGGTCCGAACCGTTCAGGGTGATGACCGGATGAATCTTGTCAAGCAGGGTAAGCGTCACCGTGACTTGGGTGGTGTTGCCCGCGGCGTCAGTCGCCGTGACGGTCACGGCGTGCGCGCCCCGGCCTTCGATGGTGGAATTCGCGGCCGGCACCTGGCTCAGCGTCACCAGACCGCTGCACGTGTCCACCGCCTGAACGCCTTCCGTGAAGTCAGGCACAAGCGCCTGGCACAGGGCGTTGGTGTCGACGGCCTTGTCCGTCGGCGGGATCGTAAAGCTGGGCGGGGTAACGTCACGCACGGTAAGCGTCACCGTGTTCTGGGTCGTGTTGCCGTGGACGTCGGAAGCGGTCACGGTCACGTTCGTCACGCCCTTGGTGACCGATGTGCCCGCCGGCGGGGACTGGCTCAGCGCCACAGCGCTGCAGGTGTCTGTCGCCACAACGCCTTGCGTGAAGTCAGGCACGGGAGCCTGGCACAGGGCGTCCGCATTGATGATCTTCGCCTCCGGCGGGCTGGTGAAGACCGGCGGGGTCGCGTCCACCACATGCACCGTCGTCGGCGCCGTGGCCTGGTTGCCATGCGCGTCCGTAACCGTAAGGACGACGGACACGTTGGTGCCGGCCTCACCGCAATTGAACGCGTACGGGGAGACCGAGCAGGCCGCCCAGTTGATGCCGCCGGTGCCGCCGCAGTTGTCGGTGCTGCCCGCGCCAATGGCCTGCACGTCAATCGGCGTGAGGGTGTAGGTCGTGTTGTTATCGGCGTTCAGCGTCACCGAGATCGGGGTCACCGCGGGCGTTGGCGGCGTGGTTTCAGTAACGTTGACGCTTGTCGTGCACGATGCGGGCCGTCCGATAGTGTCCCACACCGTGACGGTCACGCCATCGGCCTTCGACGGAATGTCGGCGCAGGTGAACGAGTTCGCCGAAAGGGTGTATTTCCATATGTTCGCCTCGGCGCCGCTGGTTTTGTAAACGAGCGAAGGATCGACGATGGTGGTGGCCAGGGAGATGTTGACCGTCGGCACCTGGCACGTCACCGAGGGGCCGTTCGGGCTCAGCTCGTAGGCGCCCATGTCGGAGGTGGCGGACGTTCCGCCGTTGATCTGGCGGGGCACCCCGCGCAGGTCGAAGCCGGTGAATGCGGGATCCGCCGTGTCCTTGCAGGGCGACGCGCTCAGCAGCGTGTAGTCGTATGGGGCGGTGGTCGCGTTGGTAAACTTCGGATCGGCGTTTATGTCGCCGGTGCCAGTGAGGGTCGCACCGGTGGTGTCGGTCCAGTTGTACGGAGTCTGGGTCGAAAACAGCTGACAGGCATACACGGCGTCCGTGAAGGTGACCACGCTCGCCTTGCTATTGTTGCGCTGTTGGTTGTCCTGCAAGTCACCGGCGTTGTTAAGTTTTATTATCGAGGACTTAATGGTCGGCGAGCAGTCCCAGTTGTACACGCCGGCGCTGTATGCGCCAAACAGGGCGTAGGTCGCGGTGCCGAGGTTGTTATTGACAACCGTGCAGCCGGTGAACGCGGCGTTGGCGCTGTTGTTGAACACGGCGCCGCCGCCGCGAATCGGGTTGGGCGTGGTTGCGTTGTCTGTGCCGCGTGTGGCCGTGTTGAGGTAAAACAGGCAGTTGTTGAATGTCGCGGCGGCAAGATTGGCGCCGTTCGTTTCATTGGCCACGGCGCCGCCGCTCACGGCGGCGGTGTTGCCCGTGAAAATGCAGTTGCTAATCGTCGGCGCGGACCCCCAGTTGTAGATGCCGCCGCCGCGGTAGGTGTGGTAGTTGCCCGAGACGCCGGCCGCGTTGCCGCCCTTGATGGTGAAACCGTCAAGACTGGCGCCCGTGTTACCGACGGAAGGCTTGCCGAAAACAACCACGTGGTAGGCCGCGCCACCCGAAAGCGCCGTGCTGCCGTCGATGACAGTCACGTTCTCATAGGGGTTTCGCGCTGTGCGGACGGTTTCCTTCGCGCCCGTGCCCCCGCGCCAGCCTTCAAAGCCGCCGTACACGGCGACGTTATCCCGCATCACCAGTGAGCCGGTGACACCGCCCCACGGCTCCGTTCGGGATTCGCCATATGTAAACGCGATTCCCCCGAGCGGATAGCCCGCAACCCAAACCTCACCGCCGCCAGCCGCGGCAATAATTGCCGGCTGAAGCGTGGTGTACGCGTCTTGCCATGTCGCGCCGGTTCCCGCGCCTGTGGCACTCTTGTCCACACGGAAGACTGCGGCCGAAGCCGCCCCGGCGAACAGCATGAGCGCCATGCACATCACCCAAATTGCCAGAAAGGCCATCGTGTTGGACTTTTTTGAACCCCGTTGCTTCATGGCAAACATATCTGGGACCTCCGACGCCGCAGCGCCTTTTGAGATATCGGGCACCCATGTGCCGCAACCCGACCCATGGACCCGACCGCGCAAGAAACTCCTGACACAGCCAACGATTCACCCCAACGACCAAGGCAGGCAAACCACATTCAGCCCCCTGCCAACAGCTTAAAATCTCACAAGAACACACCCATTCCGGCATTAAGCAGCAATGAGTCACAATGCTTCTTATAATTGATTTTTCTTTTTTTGTCAAGAGGAATAATTATGGATTCTTTCGCGGGTATTAAAGAAAACGGCGCAAAAAGATATTACCACTAAAACCTCGATCGTTCCAAGTACGGTCTCAAACAACCCCATACGCTGGCTCCGGCACCGGTGACGAAACACCCCACGCATGTGTTAACCACTTGCAATTGATAATGTTATGACTCTCTTACAGAAGCGGGCACGGAGGCGTTTGTTGCTATGAGTCCGCCAATTGATGGGCGACAATCTGGTGAAAAAGTCTCCGGGAGAAGCGTCAAAAATCAGCCCTTCGGAACGCTAATTATTGTCAGTAAAGCACAGTGCATACTGCCCGTCGGGCTGCTATCCCGCGCGGGATGGGCGAGTGTGCGCGGCGGAATCCGGATGTTTCGGTCTCTTTGGACGGCTATTCCGCCGGAAACGAAGACAGCAAGCGCACCACGGGTTGGACAGTGCCGAACATGAGGAAGATCTCCAGAAGGGCACTCTCGGCGTAAGGTCCCCGCGACGAATAAAGAGGCATGTACGGGGGTGACCGTCATCGTGTGCCTTCTTCGCCCCCCGGTGCGACCACCACATACCGCCTGTGGCGACGATTCGCAAAAAAAAGACAACTGGCTTTGTCCGCCTTGTTGGAACTGTCAGGCCAGACGGGACGATTCGGAACTGCTGAATACGCCCGAGCGGGCGCGCATCCCGCACCAAATGTTCGGCTTTGTTCACGGAACCGTCACGGCGGGGTGTTCAGAACTCAAACTGTCTCGGCGCCAGCGTGGTGCCGCATTTGATTGGGCGGTCGCCATTGACAGTGCTGTTCTCCCCAATGATAAGCGGTGCGGGGCAACGGCCATCGGGCGACATGGTTCAAGGCCCGGCAGGCGGAGAATTCCCGCGGCGGGGCGGGTGCGGGCGCGGGGCGGGCGAATCAAGCCGGTAAACACCCCGTGTCCCCACCCCTGTCGGCAAAAACAGCAGCGCATTTTGAAAACCAGTCACGGCACTCCAAAACACGGCGCTTTAACGCATCGCCGGGCGTGCGGCGAACCCGCCCGCCCCCCCCCTTAGACCATGATATTGTATTCGGCGATCTTGCGGTATAGCGTGCTGCGCCCAATCTTGAGCAGATCGGCGGCCTCTTTGATGTTGCCGCCGCAGCGCCGCAGCGCCTCCCGGATGTGGTTTTGTTCCACCTCCTCAAGCGACGGGAACGGCTCCTGCCGCGCGTCCCGCCCCGCTGAGATGCTCAGATCGGCCTCCTCGATCATCTCGCCCTTTGCCACCACCACGGCGCGCTCGACCACATTGCGCAGCTCGCGCACGTTTCCGGGCCATGGGTGCCGCTGGAGCGCGCGCAGCGCGTCCGGCGAGAAACGCAGCGCCCGTGCGTTGTTGCGGCGCAGTGCCTCCTGCAGGAAATGCCTGGCCAGTTCCGGAATGTCGCCCAGCCGCTCGCGGAGCGGGGGGATGCGTATTTCGAAGGCGTTCAGCCGGTGGTAGAGATCGCGGCGGAAGCGGTTCTCCTCCACCTCGCGCTGGAGACCCTGGTTGGTGGCCGACAGCACACGCACCGCCACCTGCACATTCGTGGTGCCGCCCAGCCGGCGGAAGGACCCCGTTTCGATGGCACGCAGCAGCCGCGCCTGGTTGGGCCCGCTCAGATCGCCCACCTCGTCCAGGAACAGCGTTCCCGCGTTGGCCTCCTCCATGAGACCGCGCTTGGACGCGTGCGCCCCGGTGAACGCCCCGCGCTCGTGGCCGAACACCTCGCTCTCGAAAAGCTCGTCGGGGATGGCGGCGCAGTTCACGACAACCATGGGCTTGCCCGCCAGGTCCGAAAGCTCGTGAATCATGCGCGCCAAAAGCTCCTTGCCCGTGCCCGTTTCGCCCAGGATCAGCACATTGAGCATGGAGCGCGCACAGTTGCGCGCCAGTTCGCGGACCTGGTTCATGCCCGCGTTCGCGCCGACAATGGGGCCGGCGTTCGCTATGCCCGCCACGAGCCGCCTGTTCTCGCTTTCCAGGAATTCAAGCCGTTCGATGGCGCGCACGTAGGGTGCGGCGGCATGCCCCAGCGAGATCAGGAATTCCAAATCCGCCTCGTCGTACATCCGCGCCGGGGTCTCGCTGCGCGCGATAATCGCGCCCACGGCCTCGCGGCCCAGCACAATGGGGGCGATCAGCGTGGTGCGTATGGCCCGCTTGCCCTGCCTGTCCCGGTGCTCGGGCAGCAGCACACCCTTGCGCTTTTCCATCGACTGGAGCGCAAGGTCCACAAGGGGCTTGTCGCGGTCAAAGTTGACCGCCTCCGCGCGCGGCAGCGCCGTGAGCGACTTCTCCCCCTCACGCCGCAGGGCAACGCACGCAAACAGCGGATCCAGGTGCTCCTTGAGCAGTTCCACAAGCGTGTCCACCAGCCCGCTGACCGAACTGGCCTGGCTCATGGTCCGGCCCAGATTGAACAGGTCGACCAGATCCTCCGCCGTGCGGGGGCGGCCCTTTCGGATAAGGCTGTCGCCGCTTTCGTTGGAATAGACGGGGCGGCCAAGGGTCAGCGCCGAGGTGTCCGGCGCCCGCCGCGGAATCGCAGGCATCGAACTTTCCTGCTCGGGCGCGTTGATAATGCAGAAAATGGTGGAACCCACGGCGATTTCATCGCCCTGGCCCAGCGCGGCCTGCTTCACGGGGGTGCCGTTCAGAAATGTCGCGTTGCGGCTGCCCATGTCTTCCACCTTGGGCAGGCCGTTTTCCAGAACGATGCGGCAGTGGTGCCGCGAGACGATGGGATCGTCGAGGTTGATGGTGCAGGTCACATCCCGGCCCACGACGATCGGCACGATGCCGATGAGCCAGCCCATGCCCCGGCCTTCACCCCGCCGCACTGTCAGGTAATACGCCAAAACCTGTATCCCCGGATTTCCCGCCGCCGATGGAGGCACGGCCGCATGGCTTGTTCACCTCCAGACTGGGCAAGTCAGATTATGCACGACCGCACAGTGCGGTGACAAATGGAACAGTATGCGCAATTCGCGGCTGCCCCGCGCTGACAAAACACGCTCCGCCGGGCCGCAGCTCGTCATAGTGTCAAAAACTTCAGCCCTTCGCGCCCCAGGAACAAAAGTCCGCCATAGTAGATCAGCGCGGGAATGGCCGAAAGGTAGGAGACCACGACCAAGATCCCGTCCCGCTCCAAGAGCGACAAACCAAGAAGCAGTGCCGGCACCGCCGCCACCATGTTGTGAAAAGGAAACGGCAAAGGCAGCGTTTCGATCAGTCCCACCAGCAGAATGACGCTCCCGTGCAGGCGGACAATAGGTCCGTTCGAGCCCAGGATAAACAGGCGGGGGTGAAACCACCGTTCCATGCGGTCTGTCACACGACGAAGCCGCTCGATACTGTTTGCCAGCCGTTCGTAGGGAATCTTCTTTTCGCGCAAGCGCCGCGGAATCCACAATTTGCGATCAAGCGCCATGAAAAGCCCCACGAACGCCAACATCAGGCCGATGGACGAGGTGAGCACGGGGATGCCCATGGGAAGACAAAGGGGGAAACTGAGGAAGACAACGGCCATGGCGTGGCCCCGCTCACGAAAGGACGCCAGAATCTCACCGAAGGTCATGTCTCGCCCGTCGGCCAACGCGAGCAACTTGAGCATCTGGCCGGACAGGCGGTCACCCTCCAACGATTCAACGTGTCTTTGCCCGCACAGGGCATTGTCCTGTCTTGGCCTGCGATCTGTCATGAATATCCGATTCCATCCTCTTTCACACGGAAGGCGCCTTTCAATCCCTTGAACCGAGTTGGGCTTGTCGGCCGGCAAGACGGCCCCGGGGGGACGATTGCTCCAAATGAGCCGACTAGACCTGCAGGGCCGTTTCGCCGTCGCAGTATGCCGCCATGGAAAGATCCACCGCCTGCTGCGCCGCAAGTCCCAAAGACAAGGGACAGAGCGGCCCGTGTCCCCCGCATACGGCCTGCACCCAGTCGTTTAACAGCAACTGTTCAGCCGTAAAAGGCCCCGCCGACGTCGGCATCCACTGTTCCGGCCCCCGCTCGGGAGTGAGCATCACCCCGTTGGCGCGCACTTCGACACTCCCCAGTTCCCCACGCAGAATCGGCCGCTGTCCGGCGGTGTTCATGGCGGATGACACAAGGTTGAGCGACAGCGTGTCACCGAAGCGGACCGTGCTGATGAGGCTGTCGGGGGTTTCGCCCGATCTGTCCCAACGGCCTCCCGCAGACCCCGCCGAGGTAGCCGGACCGGGATCAAGAATCTGGAGAAGCGGCATAATCTGGTCATAGTGCAGTTGTGCGGCCAGCCCCTGTGAGCGGTCACGCTGTCCGCGCCACCCCGCCGCGCCGCCGCGGGTGCCGCATGCGGCCACAGAATGACACCAATGCACCCGTCCGATGCGCCCCCCGCGCACGAGTTCCCCGGCAAGCCGCCACGCAGGCAGTGCGCATTCCGCCGCGCCCACTTCGATCACGGCCCCCGATGCCCGCGCCGTCTGCGCCAGCAGTTGCGCCCATTTAAGTGAATGCGCCACAGGGGTTTCCAGGTAGACGTGCCTGCCCAGTTGCAGCGCGGCAAAAGCGGCGGGCGCATGAAGATCGTCAGGCAGGGCCACAACCAGCGCGTCCACATCGCCGCGCACGGCACATTCGCGCCAATCGGCAAGCGCCACCGCACCCGAAAGCGCGGCCGCAGCCCGCCGTTTCGCGGGATTCTCGTCCGCCACGGCGGCCACCTGGACGGCCACGCCGTCCGCCGCCAGAACGCGCATTCCGGCCAGCAAAAGCATGCCCCGCGCGCCGCATCCCGCCACGGCGACGCGCAACGGCGGGCCGTTCCGCGCAAAACGCGGCGTTTCCGCCCCCGCCTCCAGTGTTGCCGCCGCTGCCAGGGCCGCGGCACTTGCAGAAAGGAACGAGCGCCGTGTCATGTCTTGCGTGGTTCTGTTCATGTGTTTATAAACCACCCTGTATCATGTTGCGGTTTTCGGCCTCAAGCCCGCGCCAGGCCCTTTCATGGCCCATCTTCACGCCAGCCTCTTCATTGGGCCCGAAGTGGTTTTCCTTTGGCGGATGGCGGAACCAAGGGAAGTATACGCCAGCCAAGCCAATGCAGAACAGTATGAAGATCCGGAAGAACCCGACCATGCCCCGATAATGGCCGGCGTCGGCGGCATGAACATCGCCGCCTGCCAGACCGGTGCGAAAGGCACGCAGGCGGCATCCGCCCACAAAGGCCGGCCGTTGAGACTTCTTGACACCATGCCGTCCCCCGCCAGTCATCCCGCCAAATTGGCATAGCACAAACTGCGAGCCCCCGTCCCGTTCCCTTTTGGGGACTCGGGACGGGGGCAAAGACGCCTCACGTCTTCCCGGAAATCGACTCCTTCAAACTAGGCCGGCAGAACCCGGATATAGTCGTTGACGGCGGCAGACACATTGCCCGCCGCATCACGGTACTGCACCCTCACCGTCTGCGTGCCGCTCGGAAGCGGCAGCATATACGTCATGGTCGGCGCGGGCGTCGTCCAGGCCGTCCAATGCGCGCCGTCGTTGCTGAAGCGCATGTACCGGACCCCGGACCCCGCCCCGTCCGACCAGCTTAGGGACAGGACGACGTAGGTGCTGGATGTGGACGCCGCGCCGTTGTTGATCGTGATCGAACCTGTGGGTGGCGTGACATCCATAAGAATATAGTCGCTGTAGGTGACGGAACGGTTGTTTGCGATGTCCATGAACTGGACGCGCACCGTCTTGTATCCGTCCCCTGCCGGCAGCGTGTAGGCGCGGATCGCCTTCAGCGGCTCCCAGGCTGTCCAGGTGGATCCGTTGTCACTGAAGCGCATCCGCACCGCATTGGACGACCAGGTCAGGAACAGGGAGACGCTGGCGGTGTTGGTGGAGGCCGCGCCCTTGTTGATGACGACGGAGCCGGTAATCACCGGCTGCACACCCTTGGACACCGTCAGCAGCACCGCCGTGTCCGGCGCCACCAGCTCGCCTGCGGAGGGTGTCTGGGTGATGACGATACCCGCGGGCACCGTCATACTGTACTCCTGCGTGATGGTGCCGACCACCAGGCCGGCGTCGACAATCAGCAGGGACGCCGAGGCTTGGGGCTGGCCAACAACATTCGGGACGGACAGGGGCGCAACACCCTTGGAAACGGTCAAGTCCACGGCCGTGCCGGCCGCGACGCTGTCGCCGGAGGACGGTGTCTGGCCGACAACCAAACCGGCGGGCACCGTGCTGCTGTACTCCTCAGTAATCGTGCCGAGCACCAGGCCGGCACCCGTAATCAGCGTTCCCGCGGCCTCCTGGGTCTCGCCGAGGACGTAGGGAACGGTCACCATCTGCACGCCTTTAGACACGGTCAGCGCCACGGCCGTGCCCGGCGCCGCATAGGAGCCCGCCGATGGGTTCTGGGCGATTACCGTTCCCGAGGGAACGGTATTGCTGTATTCTTCCGTGATCGTGCCGACCAGGAGACCGGCGCCGCCAATCAGCGTGGACGCGGCGGCCTGGGGCTGGCCCACAACGTCGGGCACCAGTGCAAGCTGGGCATAGGTGCCGGATGCCGTTGCGGTCCCACCAGCCGTAATGGTAACGGACTGTTCGGCCGGGGTGGTCCAGCCGGCAACCGTCTTGAAGTTGACATTGACCGAACCGGCAGCCAGGCCGGTGACAGTGGCACCGCTGTTCTGGTACGAATTGGTCCCCACGCGCCACTGCGCGCCCGCGGTAACGGCTTCTGCGGGCAAAATGGTCACGGTCAGCGAACCCGTTGTCGGTGTCGGCTTGTCTGATGCGTCACCCGGGTAGGTCTTTGCCGCGATTTCCTGGAGGTTGGTGTATCCATCCCCATCGGAGTCATAGCTTTCGATTGTCTTAAAGTTGTGGCCTGCGTTTGCATAGGCATTGGCGTAGCTGTTCAGCGAACCGGTGTCGCCACCCGGATGGCACAGGGTGCAATTGTCAATTCGCGACCCAGTTACGCCATAAGTCGCATTGTAAGTGTTGCGGAATGACGTTCGATATGAACTCTTGGCATGGGCAACGGGCGCAAGAATCAGGACGGTTAGGCAAACTGCCGCTAATACACGATAACGCATGGTGACCTCCTTCGTCGTTTGAAACTGCCGGTTAGCGCCACAGGTGGAACCAATCCAAGACTGGCAAGGGAGTGTACACGTGATTTGCCGATATCGTCATCCGTAGAAATTCCGTAGCTTTACGCAATAATCCCGCGGTAAAATACGTAGAAGCGCTGTTCTTGGTTGTATTGTTTTCTTGTTTCTATCATTATACGCAGTATTTCTTCCTCCGAATTCTCACCAGCTACGGGAAGATCCACAAGGCTGTATGCCCGCGAACGCCGCTCCTTGGGACTATGAACCTGGAAACGGTATTTGATACTTGTCCCTTCTCTCCAAGGCAAAGGACAAAAGAAACTTGATGGACCCAAAGGGCCCTGTCAACCCTTACCCCCAACGGAAAGGGTCGGATTTGTTTCTTCCGTTCTTCAAGTCATTTTCATCCTCCCTCTTGGGGCCAACTGCTTTGTTCAGGGTGAACAAAGTTTCCCCGTGAACCTCCGCAACTGCCGCGCGGCAGCTTGACGGCGCATAAAAGAGAAGTCCCCGTCCCGTTCCCCTTTGGGGATTCAGGACGGGGGCAAAAGGATCTCGTTTGTTTCCGCCAATCGACGCCTTCAGGCTAGGGGACGGGCACAACCCGGATATAGTCATTGGCGGTGGCAGACACATTGCCCACCGCGTCACGGTACTGCACCCGCACCGTCTGCGTGCCGCTCGGAAGTGGCAGCATGTACGTCATGGTCGGCACAGGGGGCGTCCAGGAGGTCCAATGCGCGCCATCGTTGCTGAAGCGCATGTACCGGACCCCGGAACCCGTCCCGTCCGACCAGTTCAGGGTCAGCACGACATACGAGGTCGAGGCGGTTGCCGCACCATTGTTGATAATGATGGAACCCGTGGGCGGCGTGACATCCAAAAGGATGTAGTCGCTGTAGTTGACAGAACGGTTGTTCGCGATATCCATGAACTGGACGCGGACCGTCTTGTATCCGTCTCCTGCCGGCAGCGTGTAGGCCCGGATCGCCTTCAATGATTCCCAGGCAGTCCAAGTGGACCCGTTGTCGCTGAAACGCATCCGCACCGCATTGGACGACCATGTCAGGGAAAGGGAGACGCTGGCGGTGTTCGTGGAGGCGGCACCCTTGTTGATGACGACGGATCCCGTGACGACCGGCTGCACACCCTTGGACACCGTCAACAGCACCGCCGTATCCGGCGTCACCAGGTCGCCCGCGGAAGGCGTCTGGTTGATGACGGTTCCCGCAGGCACCGTAAGGCTGTACTCCTCCGTGATGGTGCCGACCACCAGGCCAGCATCGACAATCAACAGGGACGCCGAGGCCTGGGTCTGGCCAACGACATTCGGGACGGACAGGGGCTGCACTCCCTTGGACACGGTCAGCGCCACGGCCGTACCGACCGCGACGGTGTCGCCGGAGGGCGGTGTCTGGCTGACAACCAAACCGGCGGGCACCGTATTGCTGTACTCTTCGCTGATCGTGCCGACGACCAAACCGGCAGCGCCAATCAGTGTGCCCGCGGCCTCCTGGGTCTCGCCGAGGACATAGGGCACGGTCACCGTCTGCACACCCTTGGACACGGTCAGGGCTACGGCCGTTCCCGGCGCCGTGTAAGAGCCTGCGGGCAGGTCCTGGGTTATTACTGTCCCGGCGGAAATGGTGTCACTGTAGGCTTCGGCAATCGCGCCGACCACCAGACCGGCGCCGACAATCAACGTGGATGCGACGGCCTGGGTCTGGCCCACAACATCGGGCACCAGCGCAAGCTGGGCATAGGTGCCGGATGCCGAGGCGGTCCCTCCCGCCGTAATGGTGACGGACTGGTCTGCCGGTGTGGTCCACCCGGCGACTGTCTTGAAATTGACATTGACCGAACCGGCAGCCAGACCGGTGACGGTGGCGCCGCTGTTCTGGTACGCACTGGTGCCCACGCGCCACTGCGCGCCCGCACTCACCGCCCCCGACGGCAAAATGGTCACGGTCAGCGAGCCCGTCGTCGGCGCGGGTTTGTCCGCCGCGTTGCCGGGAAAGGTCAGCGCGGTGATTTCTTGGAGATTGGTGTATCCGTCCCCGTCGCTGTCAAGGCTTGCGACATTGGCAAACTTGTGGCTGT
>CAIXUF010000965.1 GCA_903922535.1 Candidatus Hydrogenedentota bacterium | reverse complement strand
TGAGCAGCAGCATGCTTGGGCCGAAGATGCCCAGGACAGTCCGCCGCGCCCGGCCCACCGGCCACCCGCGGCTGATGAACCAACTGGACAGCCCGCCGCCGGCGAAATTGCCAAAATCCGCCGCGAGAAAGGGTGCCCAGAAACCAAGGACACTCTTTTCCAGGGAGAACCCCTTGCTCGTCAGATACAGGCTGAACCACTCGGCCATAAAGAACCAGTAGGGATCGAGCAGAAACCGGCCTAATATGAGCCCCCAAGTCTGGCGGTACTTTAGAACCTTGCCAATGGCCGGCGGGGACGCTGTCCTGCCGTTTTCCAAGATTTCCGGCGGACTTCCCTGGCGGATGTATTCCAATTCTTCCGGGGCCAGCCGCGGGTGTTCTCCCGGTTTGCGGTAGAGCAGCCGCCATAGTACCAGCCAAAGAAATCCAAACGAGGCCGTAACCACAAAAACGGGACGCCAACTGCCGAACACCTGGTAGGCGCCCAGCACAATAAAGGGCGCCACGAACCCGCCGATGGACGAACCGCTGTCGAACAGGGCCACGGCCCAGGCCCTTTCCTTGGCGGGAAACCATTCGGAAACCGCCTTGGAGCCGCCGGGGTTGTTAGCCGATTCGCCCGCGGCCAGGAGAAAGCGAAACCCGCAGAAGCCCACGAGGCTGTTTGCAGTTGCGGTGAGTGCCGCGATGACCGAATAAAACGCCACACTGTAGGCCATGCCCCGCCGTGTGCCCACCCAGTCCAGCACCCGTCCGAAGACCGTCTGCATCACCGTGTAGGAAATGCGGAAAGAGATGAGAATGGCGGCGAACTGGGTGTTGTTCCAGTGGTATTCCTTCTCCAGCAGGGGCGCAAGCGCGTTCAGGGTCTGGCGGTCAATGTAATTGATGATCGTGATGAGAAACAGCAGTCCGCCAATCCACCAGCGCAGATAGGGGATGGGGCGGGGTTTGTACTGCATTTTCAGGCGGGCCGCCGCGACGCGTAATGGTTGGCCACCTTTGCGATGGCCGCAACCGTTTCCTCAATGTCCCGGTCGGTGAAGAATTCGTTCAGGTTCATCGTGATCGTGTTTCCAAAGGCGCTTTCCGCGTTGGGGCAGAGCCCCTCGCGGTACGCCATGTCCGTGCCGAATTCGCTGTTCACGAAGGGATGCATGCTTTCCGGAAAGGCCGAGCGGTTCTTGAAGACATCGTATTGGTACTCGCACATGCCGCCCGTGATCAGGCGCGCCTTGTTGGGGATGCCCTCCGCCTCAAGCGCCATGGAAAACTCCGCCGCAGTGACGCCAAGCAGCGCCTCGCGCACGCGGAAGAGATACAGGAAATAGCTGTGTTTGCACCCCTCCGGCACGGTCTGTGTTCCGATGCCGGGAACAGCACCCAGCATGGCGGTCAGCCGGTCGCCCAGTTCGCGGCGGCGACCCACGATGCCGGGCAGTTTTTCAAGCTGCGCCAGGGCCACGGCGGCCTGGAGTTCGGTCATCTGGTAGTTCGGCGCGAGGAAAAACGGGTTGCGTTTGCCCGCTTCACGGTCGTAGCACTTGTCCAGAAAGAGGCTGGCCGTCTTGCGAATGCCCTCGTCGTTGGTCAGCACCATGCCCCCCGAACCGCAGGTGATGTGCTTGAAATGGTTGAGGCTGAACGCGCTTACCGGGGCAACGGTGCCCGCGAGCCGGCCTTTGTACTCGGTCAGGTAGGCTTGGGCGCAGTCCTCCACGATGGGTATGCCTCGCCGCGCGCCGATTTCCGTCAAGCGGTCCAAGTCGGCGGCCAGACCCGAATGATGCACCACGATGATCGCGCCTGTCCGGTCGGTGATGCGCGCCTCCACACTGTCCGGATCCATGTTGTAGGTCGCCGGGTCAATGTCGGCAAACACGGGAATCAGGTTTTGATAAAGCACCCCTGTCAGCGTGCCCATGTCGGTGATGGCCGGAACAATGACCTCGCGGCCCGGCGGCAGTTGCAGCGTGGCGAGGGCGATATGCACCGCCGCCGTGCCCGACGAGCAGCAGACGCAGTGCTTCATCCCGTACAGGGCGGCGAATTTCTTCTGGAACTCGAACACCTTTGTGCCGAGAAAGTAGAAGAGCATGTCGCTGTCGATCACTTCCAGCAACTGGCGCTTCTCCTCGTCACCAAAACGTTTGCCCGTGCCAAACGGGGCGGTCTTGGTTTTGGGGCCACCGTGCAGTGCAAGAGTCTCATCAGCCATGTCACGAATCCTCAATGTGTGGAGCGTTTGACCTCATCGTTATTGCAGATCTCTTGTAACCGAGTCGTTCTGCGGGCAAGAGACTGCTTCGTCGGACTTTGTCCTCCTCGCGATGATGGAATCCAAATGTCCGGCGTGAGATTACCATAAGTAGCCGACGCAAACTAACCTTTTCAGGTTATCGTTTGGCTTGGGGGCGTATGGTGTAGTTCCATTCGCCGTGAAACTTTTCCTGCTTGAGATTGATGCCCTTGAATTCGTCATCGGTGACCGTGTTTTTCAGGGGGTACTG
>CAIXUF010000964.1 GCA_903922535.1 Candidatus Hydrogenedentota bacterium | reverse complement strand
GCTGAACACGAACCCGCGCATGCTGATGCTGGACCCGGCCTACAACAAGCGGGGACTGGGCTACCGCGACTACATGCTCGACCCGGAGATCATGGCGCAGGGGATACTGGAATGGACCTACTGGGTGAGGCTTCTCCTGCCAGGCGACCATGAGAAAGGGTTGCCCGATGAATGGACCGTGCACATCGACTTTGAAAACACCTATGACGCAGCATGGTTCGGCACACCGGTCGAGTTTCATGAAGACCAGGTGCCCTTTGCTGCGCCGTTGCTGAATGACGACAACAAACGGATGCTGTTTGACCGGGGCATTCCGGACCCGTTCGCGGGGGAATGGGTGGAACGGACGCTGCGCCACATCGATCACTGGAAAAAGAAGAGCGCGGCCGGATGGGTTTTCTTGGGGCGTCCCGTCTCCTTCAAAGACAATGTGCCCTATCTCCATTCCGATGGGGCGTTCACGTGCGCGGCAAGTTTGCGCGGACCGACGGGGATCTGCACGGACCTGCTGCTTGACCCGGACTATGCGCATGAACTGTTGCGGTTCGTCAATGATGCCTGCATTGCGCGCATCCAGGCGTGGCGAAAGTTTTTCGGCCAGCCGGAGAAGGTGGACAACCAGGGCATGGCCGACGATTCTGTCGAGATGCTTTCGGAGGAGCAGTACCGCGAATTCGCGCTGCCCCGGCACCGGGACTTTCTGGACACACTCGGCACGGACAAAGGACGGAGCATCCATCTCTGCGGCAACGCGCAGCGCCTCTTCCCCACGCTCCATCAGGAACTCGGGATCATGGCCTTTGACACCGGGTTCCCGGTGGATTTTGCCCGGTTCCGGCAGGAGATGGGACCGGAGGTGCTGATCAGCGGCGGGCCGCGCGCGCCGCTGTTCGTGGAGGAAACGCCGGACGCGCTCCTGGCGGAAACGCGGCGTATTTTGGAATCGGGGGTGCTGACGGGCGGACGGTTCATACTGCAGGAGGGGAACAACCTTCCGCCGCGGGCGTCGCTGAAGCATTGTGGGGCCTTCTATAAGATGGGGAAGGCGGTTGGCAAGATTCCCGGGAGATAGTGGGATGGGAGTTATGGGAAGGATGGGACCGGTGGGACGGATGGGAAATCGTCCGCACTGACAAACGCCAGACAAAGAGGCAAAGGAAGAACTGCTACCGCCTTTGGCAGCGCAGGCCGCTGATGCTCTTTTCCACGCGGCGGCGGAGGTCAGGTGAGGGATCCTTGGCGGCAATGAAGTCGATGCGGCAGGTGCGGCGGGTGGGCGGTTTCAGATTCTCGACGTCGAACGCGGCCAGGAGAGTCAGACCGGCGCGCTGCATGGCTTCCATGAGAAAATCCAGGTCGTAGGCGCGCTCACGGGTGGAGGATTCGGCGCCGGTGCTGACACGCACCCAGGTCTCGCAGATGCGGGTGGCGGGGTCGTACTCGTTGGCCCAGGTCGTGCGCAGGCCACCTTGGGTTTCGGTCCAGGTTTGGTTGGCAAAGTGGTCAACCATCATGCGCTCGGTAACGACATCGAAGTAGAACAGGCCCCCGTCCCGCAACGCGGCGGCGCACCGGCGCAGGGCGCACTCCACCTCCTCCTGCTCCAGCAGGAAGTTCATGGAATCGAAGAGGCAGGTGATCAAGTGGACACCGCGCACGGGAAACGCGCGCAGGTCGCCGACGGCGCAGGGCAGGGGGCCGCGGTTGCGGCGCAAAACGGCCAGCATGGACGGGGAAATGTCCACACCGACAGAGCGCCAGCCGGCGCGGCGGGCGCGTTCGAGGAGGACGCCGGTGCCGCAGGCGGCGTCCACATGGATGAATCCGCGCGGAAGCAGCCCTGCCAGCACGCCGGTCACATGAAACCAGCGGTCATAGTCGACGTGGGTCATGAGCGCGTCGTAGTGGGTGGCGAGCCCCTCGAAGAGATCTGAACTCGGCATGTCAGCCCTGTTTCCGCTTCAGCCAAAGATAGAAGGCCGTGGCGTTCGGGTCGGCGACCTCCTGTCTGCGGCCAAATTCGACGCCCATTTCGGCAACATAGAGGATGGCGTCTGCAAATCCGTTCTTGCGCAGGCGTTCGCGGGCCTCCACTGCTTCGGGGTACTTGCGCGTGGGCTCGGCGAAATCGGCCAGGCAGAGTCCCTGGCCCAGCATGTCCAAGCCCGGCCGGCCGGTGGTGTGCCAGTAAATGGCCTCGTACACCTCGTCGCCAATGCCGAATTCGGCGCGGCACTTTTCGGCCGACACGGGACCGTGCAGCAGAACGGGTTTTGCCAGTTGCTCGTCGCTGACGGGCAGGCGCAGTTCGCGGGCAGTGGCCAGCAGTTCGGATTTGGTCATGTCACGGCAAAAGTCGTGGAGCAGCCCCGCCGCAACGGCCTTGTCGTGATCGACGCCGATGCTTTCGGCATAGGAGGAGAAATACTCGGCCGTGAAGATGCAGTGGCTGAGCCGCTTTTCGGACAGCGTCTCGCGCAGCCGCGCGAGGTATTCTCTGGCACAGGCGGCGCGGGCTACCGGCATGCGTAGAGCCCTTTCCCGCAAATGTGTTCCAGCACGGCCGGGGGCAGCAGCCCGCGCACGTCCCCGCCCTGCGCGAGCAGGTCGCGCACCTCCGTTGAGGAGAGGTCGCTGGCCTCGAAGGGCAGCACCTCGTGCAGGCCGTCGAGCGACGGGTCGAGCGCGTCGTCACATTCGGGGCGTCGGACGACGATCAGCCGGGCGCGGTGCAAAATGGCGCGCGGGTCGCGCCAGCGGGGCAGGTCGAGCGCGGCGTCGTAGCCGATAATGAGGTACAGACGGGCGTCGGGATGGGCCTCTGCCAGCGTCCGAACAGTGTCCACGGTGTACGAGGGTCCGGGCCGGTCCATTTCCATGCGGCATGCCTCGAATCCGTCCTCGCCCTGTATCGCGGCCTGCACCATGGCCAACCGGTCCTCGGCGGAGGCGACCACTTCATGGCGTTTGTGCGGCGGGGTGGCGTCCACCACAAAGAGCACACGATCCAGCCTCTCGCGGTCGCGCGCGGCGCGGGCGATGCGCAAATGCACGTTGTGGACGGGGTCGAAGGTCCCGCCGAAAATGCCTATGCGGAGCGGCTTATCCACGGACCTGGCCCGAGCCCCGGATGATGTACTTGAGGGAGGTGAGCCCCTCGAGGGCCATGGGTCCGCGGCAGTGAAGCTTGCTGGTGCTGATGCCAATTTCCGCGCCAAGCCCGAACTCGAACCCGTCGGTGAAGCGCGTGGAGGCGTTCACGTAAACCGTGGCGCTGTCCACCGCATCGAGGAAGCTCTCGGCGGCGGTGTAGTTCTCGGTGACAATGGCGTCGGAGTGGTGTGACCCGTACTCGTTGATGAAGCCGATGGCCTCCTCCAGCGAGGCGACGATCTTTATGGAGAGTATTTTGTCGAGATACTCGGTGCTCCAGTCCTCCTCGGTGGCGGGGGCGCACTCGATGATCTGGCGGGTGCGCTCGCAGCCGCGCAGTTCGCAGCCGCCCTCGCGCAGCGCGGCGGCGATGCCGGGCAGCAGCATGGGCGCGGCGGCCTCGTGCACGAGCAGGTTCTCCATGGCGTTGCACACGCCGGGCCGTTGGAGTTTGGCGTTGAGCACGATGGTCTTCGACATCTCCGGGTCGGCATCGTCGTGCAGGTAGGTGCAGCACACGCCGTCGAGATGGGCCACGACGGGAATTCGCGAATCCTCGTAGATGCGGGCAATGAGGCTTTTGCCGCCGCGGGGCACGATGACATCGATGAATTTGTCAAGTTTGAGCATTTCGCCGACGGCGGCGCGATCGGTGGTTTCGATGATCTGGACAGCGTTTTCCGGAACGCCGGAGGCGGTGGCGCCCTCCTGGAAAATGCGGGCGATGGCGACATTGGAGTGAATCGCCTCGGAACCGCCGCGCAGGATGGTGGCGTTGCCGGACTTGAGGCAGAGCGCGGCCGCGTCGGCGGTGACGTTGGGCCGGCTTTCATAAATGATGCCCACGACGCCCAATGGCTGGCGAATCTGCGCGATGCGCAGGCCGTTGGGATGCACATACTGGTGGACCACGTCCCCCACCGGGTCGGGCAGGGTGGCGACCACCTCCAGGCCGTCGGCCATGGCATCGATGCGCTTGTCATTGAGTTCCAGCCGGTCGAGCATGGCGGCCGTCAGGCCCTTTTCACGCCCGGCGGCGAGGTCTTTGGCGTTTTCGGCCTTGATGAAATTGCGCCCGTCGCGCAAACGCGCGGCAATGTCGCGCAAAGCGGCGTCTTTGACGGCGCGGGAGAGTGAGCGCAGGCCGTTGGAGGCGGCCCGGGCGCCGCGGCCAATCTGTTCCAGTTGTTCGTTCAGGGTCATGAGCGGGTCTCCAGAGTTCACCATTAACACAGTTTATCGCATGGAGTGCCGGTGATGCCATGACGCTCGGGCGGGGGAACGACAAATCGGGCACGGACGAACGCGGACAGACACGGACGAATGTGCCCTTTGATGGTAATGGAGTTAGAGCACTACCAGGTTGTCGCGGTGGATTATTTCGTCAAAGTCTTTGTGGCCGAGCAGGGCGGCTATTTCGGCGCTTTTGTGGCGCATGATGCGGCGAATGTCCTCGCTGCCGTAGTTGACCAATCCGCGGGCTATCAGTTCTCCGGCACTGTCCACGATGCGGACGGCGTCGCCGGACTCGAACTGGCCCTCAACGGCGGTGACGCCTGCGGGCAGCAGGCTCTTTCCCCGATCCAGGAGGGCCGCGCGCGCGCCTTCGTCGATGCGGATCATGCCCCGGACCGAGCGGCCGAAAGCTATCCAGCGCTTGCGGTGCGACAGTGCCTCATGGGCGGGCAGGAACTGGGTGCAGGGAAGGGTTCCGTCGAGCACGTGGTGAATGACTTCGGACTTGTAGCCGTTCGCGATGACACAACGCACGCCCGCCGCCGTGGCAATCCGGGCGGCCTCCAGCTTGGTGCGCATGCCGCCGGTGGAGGCGATACTGCCGGCACCGCCGGCGACGGCCTCCAGATCATGGTTAATCCCGCCCTCCGCCACCACTGGAATGAGCTTGGCCCGCTTGTCCTTGTCGGGATTGCGGTCGTAAAGACCGTCCACGTCGGTGAGGATGACCAGCAGATCGGCGTTGATCTTGGCGGCAATCTTGGCGGCGAGCGTGTCGTTGTCGCCAAAGCGCAGCTCCTCGACGGCGGTGGAGTCGTTCTCGTTGATCACCGGGATGACGTTCTTCATCTTGAACAGCGTCACCAGCGTGTTGCGGATGTTCAGGTAGTTGCGGCGCTCGTCGAGATCCGCCTGGGTGAGCAGCACCTGGGCCGTTTTGAGGCCCGAACCGTGGGCGTTCACGAGCGTCTCGTAATAATGCATGAGCCGGGACTGGCCGACGGCGGCGACGGCCTGTTTGTCGGGAAGCAGGGTGGGGCGGCGCTCCAAACCGAGCGCGCTCATCCCGCAGCCGATGGCGCCGGAACTGACGACGAGCACGTCGATGCCGTGGGCTGTCTTGAGGTCGCACAGTTCGCGGACGACGGCCTCCATCACCTGTCCGTCGAAGGCGCGCTTACCGCTCAACAGGTTGGTGCCAATCTTGACGACCAGCCGCTTTAGCCTGACCTGGGCTGTCTTCATCGGAACATCATACTTTCCCGCGCGGGCAACCCCCTCAGTCCGGCTGGTAGTCCAAATCCACGCCGCCAATGCGGACAACCTGGCCGGGCTGGGCGCCCATGCGTTTGAGGGCCTTGAACACGCCCATCTTCTTGAGACGGAGCTGCAGGTGCTCAATGGCCTGTTCGTTGTCAAAGTCGGTCATCTGCACCGCCTGGATCGGCCTGCGTCCCTCGACTTCAAAGCCTTCGGGGATGCGGGTGATCTGGAACGGCGCCTCGTAAGTATATTCACGATCGGGCTCCGGCGCATCCTTGGCGGCCTCAGCGTCATCCAGGGTGCGCTGCCGGGCCTTTTCCACCTCGGACCAAAGGGCTTCAAGCAGCAGGTCGAGCCCCTCGTGGGTGGCGGCGGAGATTAGCCATGCCGGTTGCAGCAGACTGGCCAATTCGGCAAAGCGTTCGCGGTTCTCGGTAATATCGGCCTTGTTGAAGGCGTAGAGCCGGGGCCGGCCGCGGAACTCCAGACTGTACCGCTCCAGTTCACTTTCGAGAATGTTGCGGGTGGCCACGGGGTCCTCGTCGCCAAGGTCGATGAGAAAGAGCAGCACCTGGGTGCGCTCGATGTGGCGCAGGAAGTCATGCCCCAAGCCTTTGCCCTCGGCGGCGCCCTCGATGATTCCGGGAATGTCGGCCATGGTAAAAAGCCGGTGGCCCGAAAGACTGACAATGCCCAAATTGGGCGACAGCGTGGTGAAGGGGTAGTCGGCAATCTTGGGCCGGGCCGCCGTGACGGCAGCGAGCAGGGTGGATTTGCCGGCATTGGGTAGGCCGACCAGGCCGACCTCGGCGATCACCTTCAGTTCGAGCAGGTATTCTTTTTCATCGCCGGGCTCGCCCTTCTCCGCAAATTTCGGGGCGCGGTTCTGGTGCGTGGCGAAACGGGCATTGCCCCGGCCCCCCTTGCCGCCGCGCGAGGCCAGGTACCGCTGCCCGTCCTCAACCAAATCGACCAAGGCCTCCCCGCTATGGAAATCACGGACGACGGTGCCGCAGGGCACCTCGATGATCATTTCTTCCCCGTTCTTGCCGTGGCAGTCGCTGCCTTTGCCGTGCATACCCCGGTTCCCCACCCAGTGGGCATGGTAGGACAGGTCGAGCAGCGTGGCCATCTTTTTGGTGGCGACGAAGTAAACATCACCGCCATTGCCACCGTCGCCGCCGTTGGGGCCGCCGTTGGGGATGTAGGCCTCACGGCGGAATGCACAACAGCCGTTGCCGCCGTTGCCGCCGTTTACCTTGATTCTTGCATGATCTATAAACATTTGCAAACCGCCGTATAACAACTCAATGTATTGTATGCAGGCCTATCCACAGGGACTGTATGGACGAGATGGACACTATGGACAAAATGGTCCTTATACCCGTAGGCATCTGTCGACCAAGTCCATATCGTCCATGATGTCCATACAGTCCATATTGTCCATGACCAAAACAACCGCCGAAAACACATTAAAACAAGTGTATGCAAACACGCCGCGTGCCTCTGCTCCAAATCAAAACACCCCCAAACGAGTTGAGGGTGTCAGAAGAGTCTACGATCCCGCCGAAGCGGCAGAATTCAACTTATTCGGCAGCGACGGCGACTGCGGCTTCCACGGGGATGATATCCACGCAGTGGCGGCGGTTCTTGAAGAACCGGAACTGCACCACGCCATCAACGAGGGCAAACAGGGTGTGATCCCTGCCCATGCCGCAGTTGACGCCGGGATGCACTTTGGAACCGCGCTGCCGGATGATGATGTTGCCCGCGATGACCTTCTGGCCGCCGTAGCGCTTGACACCAAGGCGCTGTGCATTACTGTCGCGACCGGTGCGCGAACTTCCGCCTGCTTTCTTGTGAGCCATGTCTAGTCTCCCTTATGCCTTGATCTCGCGGATCTCGAGTTCCGTGTAAAGCTGCCGATGACCCTGGGTCCGCTCGTAGCCTTTGCGCTTCTTGTATTTGTAGACGCGGATTTTCTTGTTCAGGCCATGGGCCTTCACTTCCGCGACCACCTTGCTGTCGTTGAGCGCCTGCGGGTCAACCACGATGTCCGCGCCGCCCTTGGCAATCAGTTGCACCTGGTCCAGTTCAACGATCTCGCCCACGGGATTGTCGAGCTTTTCCACGCGAATGAGGTCGCCCTGGGCCACGCGGTACTGTTTGCCGCCTGTCGTCACCACTGCGTACATG
>CAIXUF010000963.1 GCA_903922535.1 Candidatus Hydrogenedentota bacterium | reverse complement strand
CGGCCCCGTGATCGACGACATCCAGTTCAACCCCTTCCTGTCCGTGATTGCGGAGAAGGTGCGGCGGGCGGTGTCTCCCGATGAGCCCGTCACGCTGGAAACCGGACTCGAAACGGCTGTGCGAGACCTCGAACGGCGCATGATCGAGGCGGCGCTCGAAAAAACGAAATTCAACCAGCGAAAAGCGGCGCAACTGCTGCAACTAACGTATCACCAGTTCAGAGGCTACTATCGGAAATATGTGAACCTTTAGGGGCGTGGCATTTACCGGCACACGTCTTATGACAGGCGATGACCGCATACTGACAACGGAACGCAACACCCTGAGGGTGATCGGGAGTTTTCGAAATGATGCATTGTGTCCTACTCACTGCAACAGCGATTCTCTGCACCACCGCCCCGGCGGAGCCCGCCTGGCAGCCGCAGCCGGAAGGCGGACTCGTGAAAATGCTGGACATCACCTGGTCCAGGGGGCCAAACCTTCCACAGGGATTTCAGGACAGCAATGGCGGCGTGGTGGATGGATTCCTGGTGAGTGCCGCCGGCTTTTGTTCCGGCAAAGACAATGACCGCAAGCCGGGCCGGTATCCCCGCGGATTTCTGAAGAAGGTGTGGGCGCTGGAGTTGGCGAACGAGGCCGGGGGGTGGAAGGATCTGCCGGAATTCCCCGGCGCCGCCCGCCAGGGTTTGGCGACTGCCGTGGCCGGAGGCGTGCTCTATGCCTGGGGTGGGTTCAGTTACAGTGAGCCTTATTGCTACGCCGACGGCTGGCGCCTATCCAAACAAGCCTCGACTTGGGTTTGGGAGCCCTTGCCGCCCCTCCCGGTGCCTCTGTGCGGAACGGGATGCTGCACCATCGGAACCACGATTTACCTGTTCGGTGGCGCTGATTACGACGCCGAGAAGTTTTACACTGTGCAAGACCGAAAGGGGGAGCATGCCCGGCTGGGCGCGCAGCTCCTGGCGTTCGACACGCTGCGGCCCTCGGACGGATGGAAGACGCTGCCGCCCTGCCCGGGAACGCCTCGCTGGGTGGCGGCCCTGGCGGTGGCGCGGGAAAGGCTTTTCGTAATCGGCGGAGCGACGGGCGATCCGTACGCCACCGTGGTGGACAACTGGGCCTATGATCCGGGCAAATCGGAATGGACGCGTTTGCGGGATCTTCCCATTGCCAGCGGCAACTTTCCGGCGGGACAGATCGTTTTCAGGAGCCGCTTTGTCATTCTGGGCGGCGGTTACCAATACGGGAAGGTGGCCAATCCGGACGGAACGTTCCGGGAACCCTACGGGACGCCGCACCGGTTCAACGACAAGGGCGACTACTATAATGACATGTTCGTCTACGACATCGAAACCGACCTGTTTGGACGGGCGGATTCCATGCCCCTCAACAACAACCTTTCCATGATGCTTCTGCAGGGCGACACGCTGTATCTCATCGGCGGCGAAACGGGCAGCGCCGTCGTTGAAGGGGAGTTCTACGGCCATCATCCCGATTTGTGCCTCAAGGGGAGGATTGCCGAGGCTGGGACACCGGCCCGGTAGCGCAGACGGCACTCTTCCTGTCTATGAATCCGTCATCCGGAAGACACATTCAGGACAACAGGTAGCGCTTCCCCCGGTTTCGCCCCGTTTCTTTTCCTCGCCCCCTCAACGCCCTTGGGACCGGAAAAGAACGAGAATACAATGGCAGAGATTAGCCGCAACCCTTGGGACACACCACATGAAACTGACCATGAAAAAAATGACGGCCGCGCTCGTCGCCGCGGCAGGACTTACAACGGCGTTTACGGCCACCGCGGACGAAGTGGACGAAAGCCTTCACCAGCAGCGCAATTTCAATGCGACGCAAACCATCTATCGGCACGGCGTGCCGCACACAGACCGGCAGGGCCGCCTTTTGAAGCAGTATGATCCCGAGCGGTCCTTCTTCCAAATCGGCATCTGGGGCGCGCCGCTTCCCGGCAAGTACTACGATTCGGTTAGCGATTGGAATGTGCTGAAGGAGGCAGGCATAAACACGGTGTGGCCGTGGGCGTGTGACCCGGCCCAGGCACTCGACGCCGCCAAGCCGTTTCCGTTCCAGATTGTCCTCATGGGAGAAATTGCCGACACCGCTCTTGGCCAAATCAGGGACCATCCCAGCCTGCTGGGGAACGTGTGGATGGACGAGCCCATCGGTGGCCTTGGCAGCAGGGACATGGACGAACTGTTCGGCAAGTTTGAGGCGTACCGGCAGCGGGTTGGGCAGACGCTGCCGGATCTGCCGGTGTTTATCAATGATGCCCCCTGGATCATGCCTCCGGCGACCTCTTGGTGGCTCAAATGGAATTCGAGCGGCAACGTCTCCTGTCAGGACAATTATCCCGTCATGAATCATACGGGGCGGGCCGTTTCCATAGGGTCCGAACCCAACGGCATTCCACAGACCGTGTCGCTGGCCGTGGCCGATGTGCGCGAAGAGAAGCCGGTGTGGCTTATCGTGGGCGCGTTTGAAGCGCCCGGCGCGTATGGGCAGACGTTTCCGTTTCGGTTCCCCGCGCCTGAACAATTGCGGGCCTGCGTGTACGCGGGCATCATTCACGGAGCCACGGGAATCGTCTATTTCACGTGGGACACCTACGTCCCGCGTGACGGCGGCGTCATTGGCATGGCACCGGACCCGAAGTCGGCCTATACCCCCAGTCCCAGGAAGGAAGGGTGCACCAATCCGACGCCGGCCACGCCCATGCAGTTGGTTGCCTCGCGGGCGCTTTGGGAGACCGCCCGTCAGGTCAACCGGGAACTGGCCGAATTGACACCCTTGATCCTCTCGCCGACAGCAGGCCCGGAATTCAAGTACAGCGTCGACATTTCTGGAAAAGCGCCCACCGCAACACCTTTGCGTCTTATGGCAAAGAAAGTGAACGCGTCTGAATTCCTTCTGATGACCGTCAATCTGGACGATGCCGTCCTGAAAGCCTCTTTCACCTTTTCGGATGCGCTCCTCAAAGTCGAGACCCTCTACGAAAACCAATTGCCCCTGCATCTGCCGCCGGACGCAAAACAATTCAGCGTCACCTATGAGCCTTTTGCCGTGCATGTGATAAAGCTAAGCCTGGCCGGGACAGATAAAACGCCGGCGGGCACCCTGTAGATGCCCGCCGACCAATCCGGTGGTTTGGCAGTTTCCTTCTGAAACTGCCAAACCTTGTAATGTACCGTTTTACCCAGAGGTCCCTATAGGCCAACTACGTTGCGCACCGACACGGTGAACGAGTACGGCGTGTTTGGCGACAGACCGGCAACAGTTTTCGTGCCCCATACAGCCGCAGTCTGCCATACCGCCGTATCACCCCTGCTGCCGTCCGCCTGGACCCACAGCTCGCCGTCTGCCGCCGACGATATGGCAATGGCGTACTCCGTATACGACGGGTTGCCGTCGCCCGCGCCGATGGCAACGGCCAGCGAGTGCGTGGACGGGGCGGTTACCACGGGCAGCGCGGCTGGCGCCGCCATCGTCCACGCCCTAATGTCGGATGACGCACCGCCCTCAAGGCCGCTGCCGACAAAGGCCGTCACATGGAAGACGTACTCCGTGTTTGGCTCCAGCCCCGTCTGCATCCAGTACACCCTGTCCGCCGCAGTGGTTGCCCGCAGCGTCATCGGCGTCGCTTGCGGATCCGCGACGGGGTCGGCGTACACGTTGTAACCGTCACCCGCGCCCCCAGAGAGCGGGGGACTCCACGTCAGCAGGATGCTCGAATCGGTGATGGTTCCGGCGCTCGGTGACTGTGGCGCCAACGGCACCACCACCACATCAACGTTGCCGGTGGCCGGGACGTAGTTCGCCGTGTCTGTCGGCGTGTAGGTCACCGACTGCGAGGTCGTGCCCACCGTCGGAATCGTACCGGGCGTGGTCCAGGTGAAGGTGCCGCCGGAGGGCGTGCCGGAGCCGCCGCTCAGCGTCAGTGAACTCAGCGCCGCGCCGTAGGTGGCAATCGG
>CAIXUF010000962.1 GCA_903922535.1 Candidatus Hydrogenedentota bacterium | reverse complement strand
GATGACGGACGACGACACCCTCGTCGCCCTGGCCGTGCGCGTGGGACGCATAACTTCCGCCCAGGGTCAGGTGAGTCCGGCACGCCATTATGTCACCAACGCCACGGGATCCCGTTCCTTCCGGTTGCACGTTAGTGAATCGCAGCCGCTGGAGGAGGGTGAGGCGTTCGTTCTTTCTTCGGATGGCCTCCATGGCATCGTTCGGCTTGGAAGAATGGAAGAGTTGCTCTCGGACAACGGGGGAGCGGAGGAGCGTTGCAATGCACTCGTTCAATCGGCGAAGGAACGCGGTGGATATGATGACCTTTCCGTCATTGTCATTAATGTGGAAGCCTCCGGTGATGCGGAAGTCGCCTGAAAAATAGTGAACGCGCGATAAGTCATTATGGCCAAACGGGTTGGCCGGCAGGGACACAACAGGCTATACACTTTTCCTTTGAAAATGTTGTCGGTCGCCTTGGACTAAGGTCCGGTAAAGGGTAAGGAATTTCGAGGGGAGTTCTCAGGGAACGCCCGATGCAACAGGCCGGACTCGCGCGTTAAGCTATGAATGTTCCGAGCAACAAGCAGGCTTGGTTCCGTCCGCAGGGCGTGATTCTTGAGACTGTCTAAGCAAAGTTTGCCCGTTGCTCCGCTTCGACCAACCACCAGAGCGAGGCGCCTCACTGGGGATGTCGGCGTCTCCCCCATCCAATTCCGACATCCCTCCAAATGTTTGAAGCGCCTTTCGGCCACGGCCGAGATGCGCTTGTTTCGATATGAATTCCCATACGGACGACGCCCCGATTGCCCGGTTGGGTCCACAGTTCTCCCTGAAAGGCTGCGCGCATGCCCGTGCTATGGCACTGTTGTACGAACCGTTCAATATGGACTGTCTGGTCTGGAAGAATTTCCACCCCCTGCCTTTCCGGATAGAATGATTTGTCGGAAATGAGTTTACCCGGACAGAATGGAGTATCCAATGACCGCCGAGAGACTTGCCGCGATCTTGTTTGGAATACTGGCCTGTGCGCTGTGCCAGGCGCAAACGGGGGATCAAATCGGGACCTTGCCGGATGCGCATCGTACGTTGGAAGACCGCTTTGTCACTCCCCCGGCCGAGTCGCGCATTCTCCCAATCCAGCATGTGCTTCCGCTCGAAACGGCGGCGCAGGACGCTTTTCTTGCCTCGCTGCGGGAACGCGGTTTCGGGGGAATGACCACGAACATCAGTTTTGGCGAGTACCTGCGCAGCGAGGACCACTGGAAGGCACTGCGGCGCGGCGTGGAAGAGGCAAAGAATCGGGGCATGGCGCTGTGGCTGTATGACGAGCGGGGCTATCCGTCAGGCAATGCGGGCGGTCAGACGATGGAGGGGCATCCGGAATGGGAGGCGCGGGGCCTGCTGATTGCGCAGGCGGAGAGCCATGGCGGAGCGGTCACGCTGGACTGTCCGCCCGGAACCCTGTTTCGTGCCGCGGCTTTCCCTCTGGAGAACGGACAATTGAAACTGGACGCGGCGGTCGATTTGGCGGAGGCGGTGAGCGAACGGAAGCTGGCCTGGGAGGCGCCGGCGGGGAACTGGCGTGTAATGGTTGTCACAGAAGACCGGCTCTACGAGGGCACACACGCGGCGGTGAGCCTGGCGGACAAACTTCCGTATGTCAACCTGCTGATGTCGGAACCGACGGCTCGGTTTTTGGAACTGACACACGACGCGTATGCCGCACATTTTGGTGAAGACCTTGGCAAATGGTTTGTCTCCACGTTTACCGATGAGCCCTCCCTAATGAGTCTATACATGAGGCAGCAGCCGTGGTTGGTGTTGCCGTGGGCGACAAATCTGCCCGTGGAATTTGAAAAGCGGCGGGGCTATCCGCTGGGGACCGTATTGCCGTTGCTGGTCTGGGGAAATGGTCCTGAAACAGCGAAAGCCCGCTGTGACTTCTGGCGGACCGTGGGCGAGCTGGTTTCTGAGAACTACTTTGGTCAGATACAGACGTGGTGCCACAAACACAATATCCTTTCCGGCGGGCATCTGCTGATGGAGGAATCGATTCTTTCGCACGTGCCGCTGTACGGCAATTTCTTCCAGTGCGTGCGTCGCCTGGACGCGCCCAGCATGGACTGTCTCACCAGCATCCCGTCCGAGGTGCCGTGGCAGGTGGGACGTCTCATATCGAGCGTGGCCGACTTGGAGGGGCGCAGCGTGACGATGAGTGAATCGTCCGACCACAGCCAGCACTGGCGTCCGGCTGGAGACACGAGGCCCGTGTATCATGTGTCGGAGGCGGAGATACGGGGTTCGTGCAACCGGCTCATGGTGAACGGCATCACGACATTCACCAGTTACTACACCTTCGAGGGGTTGGCCACGGAGCAATTGGTGCGCCTGAATTCTTGGATCGGCCGATGCTGCACGATGCTTAAGGGCGGCCATCAGGTGACGGACCTTGCGGTGGTGTATCCCGCCGAAACGATGGGGGCACGCTTTGCACCGTCGCGTCTTTGGGTAAATGACGCACCCGTGACGGCGCGTCAGATTCAGGACACCTATGATCAGGCGTCGCGCGGACTTTTCGAGGCGGGACGGGACTTTACCTATGTGGACGGACAGGCCCTTTCCGAGGGGGTGGTGCAGGACGGTGCGTTGTGTGTGCGCGATTTGTCGTGGCGGCTGCTAGTCCTGCCGGGTGTGGACACCCTTCCGCTTCGTGCCTGGGAGAATGTTGCGGCGTTCTGGCGATCAGGCGGCGGCGTGATTGAGCTGGGTGCTCTGCCCATCAACAGCGAAAGCGAGTTCCCCTCCCCCACTGTTCAGGCGATCGCGCGGGAAATCTTTGGCGATGGTCCATCCGGTGATCTGCATACCAACGCAGCAGGGGGCCTTGCCATGCAGCTCGCGCCGGGGCAGCAGGGGTTGCTTGCACAGGCGGTCAACACGTTCCTGGCACGGGATGTGGAGATTCCACCGGGGGCACCGTTGCACGCGACGCATAGACGCATTGACGGGCACGAGGTTTTCTTCGTCATTAACGACAGCGCCGAGGCATGGTCCGGCAACATAGGCGTCAGCGCGGCGGGACAGGGCGAACAGTGGAACCCCGCAACGGGTGAGAGGCATCCTGTTGGGGACGCGAAAGCGATCACGCTGGAACTGGAGCCATACGGGGGAATGTTGTTGCGGTTTACGGACAATGTGGTGCCCGCAAGAAAGACCCCTGCCGCCGGACCGTTGCCCGGTTTGGAAGCGGAGGGCCTGCCCTCAAGCGCACCCGTACCCGGCAATGGCGAACATGTGAAGGCAACCCTCACCACCGCAGGGGACACCGGTCCCTGGACCGCGATGGGCGCCCTTGTGCAGGGAGGCGTGGACACGTTTCTTTTTCTGATTTTTCCCTGGGCCGAAGGTATTGACCTTTCCGCGGCAAAGTATTTGGTGTTTGATCTTGAGGTGCCTGCTGCACAGACCTGCGGACAAACACTCCTGGTCGTGCTGAGCGATGCCCGTGGCATTGAGTACATGGCGGACACCCGCATGCGGCTCGATGCTCCAGGAAAACTTCGCGTGCATATTCCGATACGACAGTTTGCGAAAGCGGGATGGGCGCCACAGCCCGAAGGGCCCCTTGATTTCGGGAAGGTCCGCGATATTCGCGTGGGTTGGGGCGGCTATCTGGGCACCGGGGGCGAATCAGTCACCTTTACGGCATCGGCCCCGCAGGTCGTCAAATAGGGCTCGAACGACGCGATTACTTCCTTGGACCTCTGTGTGCCGCAAAAAAGGAGAGTGTCTGCCGCACGGAGTCGTCCATTGTCTTTCCGCCCCAGCCATGGCCCTCACCTTCCATAACGACAAGCTTCTGCGGTACGCCCGCCTTTTCCAGCGCGGCGTGGAGGAGCTTCGCCTGCTCAATGGAAACGATATTGTCCTTGGTACCGTGAAAGGTGATGACGGGAGCATTATTGGCGTCGATATGGGTAACGGGTGAAGCCTGGGCCAGCACGGGGGCGTTGCGGTCGGAGGTGCCGAGGAAATCCTCAAGAATCTTCTTGGAACTGGCCAGCATGTCCTGTTCTTCCTTGGTGTCGTCCTTCGCCGTTGCGTTCCAGAGCCGAAGATCGGCAGGACCGTAGAAATTCGCCACAGCTTGAACACCACTCGATACCCCCGGATTGCCTCCTGTTCCATCTAACCCATCCTTGGACCCGGTCACGCCGAGCACGAGGGCAAGATGTCCCCCCGCAGAGGCGCCCGTGGCGTAAATGTTGCCCGGGTCGATGTTCAGTTGTTTTGCGTGGGCGCGGAGGAAACGCACGGCGCACTTGACGTCCTCGATCTCCGCGGGCCATTTGTACTTGGGCGCCATGCGGTATTCGGCGGAGGCGGCGACATACCCGTTCTTGGCAAATTCACGAATGAGGAAGTCAAAATCACCCTTGCTGCCCGCCTGCCATGCTCCGCCATGAATGCACAGCACCGCGGGAAAGGGCCCCGTTCCAGAGCGGGGTTTGGCGAGGTCTAGTTTGAGATCCACGCCGTCCGCGTTGCCGTAAACGAGATCTTTCGTGATCCCAGGCTCCCGGGGAACGGCAAGAAAGACGACCAGGGCCGCGGCAAAGAGCACGAAAAGGGCGACGGAAACCTTCTTGGCCATCGTGAATCTCCAAGTGAATCAAGGGTACAACTACTTTTCAGGGGAAACCAGTCAATGACGAAGCGCCCTTTTAACGAAGGCGTAGGCCCGTTGACGTGCCTTGTCAGGAAAGTCGTGTTCGGCGTCGGGGTGGATGACGATAAGGCCGTTCTTCGCGCCATACAGGGCGTAGACGGAACGGGCGGTGCCAACGCAGTCTTTGACGCCTGACACGTCAAAGTTGGCGTCGTGCAGCGGTGCGTTGACAAACAGCGGTCTTGGCGCAAGGGCGGCGAGCACGCCGGGGAAATCGAAGGGGACGCGGGCGGGGTCTTTTTCATAAGCGGACGAGATGGTGGGCATGTAACCGGGATG